>JAPOJD010000195.1 GCA_029978585.1 Actinomycetota bacterium | reverse complement strand
CTACGGCCCCGACTGCTTCACGGCCAAGCGCCGCGAGATCGCCATGCAGGCCGACATCGTGGTCACCAACCACGCGATGCTCGCCATCCACGCGGTCGAGGGCATCCCGGTGCTGCCCGATCACGACGCGGTCATCGTGGATGAGGCCCACGAGCTCGTGGACCGCGTGACCGCGGCCCTCGCGCTCGAGCTGTCGGCCCGATCGGTGGAGCAGGCGGTGTCGCGGGCGCGGAAGTTCATCCGCCCGTCGACCGCCGACGACCTGGAAGAGGCGGCTGAGCGACTGACGGAAGCAACACGGCAGGAGGGTCGCTACCGGGAGGCCCCGCGCGACATGCTGCTCGCACTCACGTCCGTGAGGGACTCCGCCCGTGCGGCGGTGGGGGAGATCCCCAGTGACGACAACCTGGAGACCCTCGCTGCCCGCCAGCGGGCGCGCGGGGCGCTCGACGAGGTCTTCGATGCCGCAGGTCGGCTCATCGCCGCCACGGCGAGCGAGGTGACCTGGGTCGAGGGCGGCACCGTCAAGCTCGCGCCCCTCGAGGTCGCCGGAGTCATCGGCTCATCGCTCATGGCCGACCGGCCGGTGGTGCTCACGAGTGCGACGCTCACCCTGGGGGATCCCTTCGAGGAGTGCGCCGCCCGACTCGGCGTGCCGGGAGCCTGGCAGGGACTCGACGTGGGCAGCCCCTTCGACTACTCCCAGCAGGGAATCCTCTACATCGCGCGCCATCTGCCCCCGCCCGGCCGTGAGGGGATCCCCGAGGAGGCACTCGATGAGGTCGGCGACCTCATCGACGCAGCAGGTGGCCGCACCCTCGTGCTGTGCTCGTCCTGGAGGGCCGTGGAGCGGATGGGCGACTACCTGCGCGTCCGCCTGTCCACGCCGGTGCTGGTGCAGCGACGCGGTGAGCCCGCCGCAGCGCTGGTGTCATCCTTCGCGGCGGACCCTGCGACGAGCCTCGTGGGGACGATGTCGCTGTGGCAGGGGGTCGACGTACCCGGCGACACCTGTGCGCTCGTGGTCATCGATCGCATCCCTTTCCCGCGGCCAGACGACCCGATCGTGTCGGCGCGACAGGAGGCACTGGGGCGCGAGGGCTTCCGCGAGGTGTCGGTGCCGCGGGCGGGCCTGCTGCTCGCCCAGGGCGCGGGACGACTCATCCGGGACGCGGGCGATCGCGGAATGGTGGCCGTGCTGGATCCGCGGCTGGCGACGGCGACGTACGCCAGGACGCTGCTCGAGGCGATGCCCCCGCTCTGGACGACCGATTCACGTGAAGTGGCTCTGGCCGCCCTGGGGCGATTGCGCGAGGCGTGGGACGGTGGTGACGTTGTCGAGTAGTTGACGTCGTCGACTAGTTCGCGCGTCAGACCCGGCGGATGACCGAGACGACCTTGCCCAGGATCGTTGCGTGGTCGCCGTCGATGGGGGAGTAGGCCGGGTTGTGCGGGAGCAGCCAGGTGTGGCCGTCACGCCGCTGGAGCGTCTTGACCGTGGCCTCGTCATCGAGCAGCGCCGCGACGATCTCGCCGTTGTCGGCAGTCGGCTGACGGCGTACGACGACCCAGTCGCCATCGCAGATGGCCGCATCGATCATCGACTCGCCGACCACCTTGAGCAGGAAGAGCTCGCCCTCGCCGACGATCTCGCGCGGCAGTGGGAAGACGGTCTCGACAGCCTCCTCAGCCAGGATGGGGCCGCCGGCGGCGATGCGGCCGAGGACGGGCACGTAGGCCGCGGCGGGCATGGCGTCGCCGGTGCCGGTGACGTCGGCGACGGTCTCGGTGGAGGGGGCTGATTCGTCGGCGACGACGAGGGCACGCGGACGGTTGGCGTCACGGCGCAGGAGGCCCTTGCGCTCGAGCACGCCCAGCTGGTGGGCCACGCTCGAGGGGGACGTGAGGCCGACTGCCTCGCCGATCTCGCGCACGCTCGGCGGGTAGCCGCGCTCCTCGACGGTGCTGCGGATGACGGCGAGGATGTCGCGCTGGCGGGGGGTGAGCCCCTCGCCGAAGTCGGCTTCGGTCTGGCTACGGCGGGCCATGGATCCTCCGGTCGTCAGGGCTTCTGTGGGTGGTGCCGGGTCGTGCCCCGGCCGGGACCGGGCTGGCTGTCAGACCCCCTTGGGAGCCTTTCCCCATGACCGAGACCGTAGCCCCGCCACGAGGGAATTTCAAACACCTGTTCGATTCCGATGCGGCGTGTCGCGTGACAGATGTGGTAGTTGGGACATATGTTCGATCGTACAGTCGTTCGAACGGATCCCTCCGGGCGGACGGTCACGAGACAGGGAGGACCCCCATGGCCGCCACGTACGCCGCTCCTGCACTGCCCGGCCTCCGCCCGGGGCCTTGGGCGCGCTCCGCCTCCGGTCGCAAGGTGACTGGCCGACCTCGTACCGCGCCTCAGTCTCGCCCGGCGCCCACCGGTCTGCGGATGACCCGTCGCGGTCGACTCGTGATCCTCGCGGTGGCCCTGCTGGTGGTCCTGCTTCCCGGTGCGTGGCGCGCGATGGCCACGGCCCAGATCGAGGGACCGACCACCGTTGCCGTCACTGTGGCGCCCGGCGACACCCTGTGGGGCATCGCCGCCGCGATCGACCCTGGTGCCGATCCGCGTGCGCTCATTGCGGAGATTCGCGAGCTCAACGGACTGACGCAGTCCGGGCTCGTGCCGGGACAGGTCCTGGTTGTCCCTGCTGCGTGAGAGCTTCCCCAGGTATGCAGAGATCGTGCGGGCAAGGTTGCCGAAGAAGTCCACAGGCGTGGCGGATTCGTGCGGGCAAGGTTGCCGAAGAAGTCCACAGGCAAGTGAGATTTCGTGCGGGCAAGGTTGCCTGGTTTTGGGATGCGCAACGTGCCGCGAGCTCGTGCCGCATGCGGCAGGGCCTTACCGCATTCAGAACCGCGTTGAATGCGCGCCCGCGCGCGGTTTTCGATGCGGTAAGTGTGAAGCGCCAGCCTGCGTTCGGCGTGCCGGTGCGAAAGACGTCTGCGAAGGTGCCCTGCCGGGTCATGCGTATGGGACTTCGGGCCCCGTGCGCACAGGCTCATGGGCACAGACTCATGGGCACAGACTCGTGCGCGCAGGCTCGTGCGCACAGGCTCGGTGAGCACAGGCCTCGTGTGCACGGAATCGACCTCGTCCCCTCGAAGCTCCCGCTGGACGCCACCAAGGGGCCGCTGCCGGGTGGATACCCGGGCTTCGGTTCGGGTTCAGGCGCCGTACCCCATGGGGCCCCTGTGACGGGGGAGGTGACTGCGACACGCCGATTTGGGGTCTTGCAGATGTCGGGGCT
>JAPOJD010000239.1 GCA_029978585.1 Actinomycetota bacterium | reverse complement strand
TAGAAGGGGGCTAGAAGGGGGCTAGGCGGAATCGGTGACGTCGGCGACCGTCGGGGAGACCGCAGCGATGAACGCATCTGCCGACAGCGCCACGGCGACATTGCGCACTCCGGTCCCCAGCGTGATCTCCCGGCCGCGAATACGTTCGTCGGCGATGACGGGCAGGTCCAGACCGAGCGGCGTGATCGTGCCGCGCTCGTACCCCGTCACGGCGCGTGCCGTGTCGGCGTCGGGCATCGACAGACGGCTGGTGCCGAGGAGCGCACGCAGTTTGGGCCACGACAGGCTGCGATCGCCCGGCACCAGCACCAGCACGTGATCGTCCTCGGATCGGCGTACGACGAGAGTCTTGACCACATCGCAGGGCTGGACGCCGGCGGACGCGGCGGCTTGCTCCACGCTGGTCACGTGTCCGTGGTGGATGACACGCGGATCGAGGCCGAGGGCCTGCGCCGCGTCGATGCCGGGTGCCTCGCTCACCCGCCTATCCTGCCCGCTCGGACACGGCGGCCGAGGGCTGACCGATGATGACCGGCCCGGCATAGCAAGATGTGCTGGTGAGCACGCCCACGCCGCCTCCCGTGGTGGCGCCCACGGTGAGTGACCCCGTGGCCCGCTCGACCTCTGCCTTCGCGGGGGGTCCCCTGGGCAGGTTCGCGCTCGTGGGCGGTGCGGGGTGGTGGACGCCCGTGCGCGTCCTCATCGTGCTGTCGGCGATCTCCTACGGACTGGGCGTCATCCTTGACTTCCCGTGCATGTCGAACGGATGGGCGTCGCCCGACCGGTACGAGGCACTGTGCTACTCCGACATCCCGCCCCTGTACGTGCTCCGCGGCTTCTCCGAGGGGTATCTCCCCTACCTGCAGACGTCGCCGACCGGCGAGGTGCTGGAGTACCCGGTGCTCACGGGCGTCTTCATGCAGATCGCGGCGTGGGTGGTGAAGCCGGTACTGGCCATCGCGCCCTCCGCCGACCCAAGCCTTGCCTTCTTCGCGGTCAACGTCGTGCTGCTCTTCCCCTTCCTCCTCCTTGCGGTGATCGCGAGCGCGCGCATCGTGCGCGCTCGCCCGTGGGATGCCGCGATGATCGCGCTGGCGCCCACGATGATCCTCGCGGCCACGATCAACTGGGATCTCATCCCGATCGGCCTGGTGATGGCAGCGATCCTCCTCTGGGCCCGCCAGCACCCGACCTGGGCGGGGATCCTCCTCGGGCTCGCGGTGGCGGCGAAGTTCTACCCGCTCGTGCTGCTCGGGCCGTGGCTGCTGCTGTGCCTGCGGGCGGGGCGGATGAAGGACTTCGCCAAACTGCTGCTCGGCACCGTCGCGGCGTGGCTGGTCGTGAACCTGCCGTTCATGATCTTCGCCTTCGACGGGTGGGCCCGCTTCTACGGCTTCAGCCGCACGAGGGGCCAGGACTTCGGCTCGGTCTGGTACGCCGCCTCCCTGTGGGGCATCCCGTCCATCCCGGCGGACCTCCTGAACTACGTCGCGACGGGGACGTTCCTCGTCCTGTGCGCGGGGATCGGCGTGCTGATCCTCTTCGCACCCGAACGCCCGCGGCTCATCCCGATGCTGTTCCTCGTGGTGGCGGCGTTCGCGGTGACCAACAAGGTGTACTCCCCGCAGTACGTCCTGTGGCTGGTGCCGCTGGCGGCCCTTGCCCGGCCGAAGTGGCGGGACTTCCTGATCTGGCAGGCCGCAGAGGTGATGTACTTCGCGGCCATCTGGTGGTACCTCGCGGGGTACGGGGTTTAGGGATCCAAGGGCATGACCCCGCAGTGGTACGCCTTCTTCACGTTCCTTCACGTCGTGGCGACACTGTGGTTCGCCGCGCTCGTGGTGCGCGACGCGATCTACCCGCAGGACGACATCGTGCGGACCGACGGCGTACCCGCGGACGAGGACGACCCCGCCGGGGGCTGCCTGGACCATGCACCCGACGTCCTGCCGTGGCTGAAGGATCGCGGGCCCCGGGAGTCCGGCCCGGAGTCGGGCCCGGAGTCCGAGCCCGTCCCCGTCTGACCCGACTTCCTGGCGTTGAGTGGCGGCTGGGGTCGCCGGCACGCCGTGGCGGCGCGACACCCGCCGCCCCTCCACGCCCGTGGGGTGTT
>JAPOJD010000040.1 GCA_029978585.1 Actinomycetota bacterium | reverse complement strand
TCAGGTCCTGCGGGCGCCGTAGGCGGAGCGGACCTTGGTGATCACCCGATGGGGCTCTCGTAGGTCGTGTGCCACCACGGTGACGATGAACCACCCCGACAGGTTCACGGCGAGCCGCCTCTCCGCATCGGTCAACTGGGTCTCGCGCGTGAGGTGGTGGAGGCCGTCGTACTCCACGACGATCTTCGCGCGGTCGTCGACCAGGTCCCCTCGAGCGAGGAAGCGGCCGCGATCGTCGCGGATGTCTCGATTGGGCAGGAGGTCCGTCATTCCCGCGCTCCACAGGTGGTAGCGCATCACCGACTCCTGGGGACTCTCCGCCCCGGGGTCGGCGTACCGAAGCGCCTCCCTGACCTTGACGATCCCCCGGCGACGCCGGCAGCGCTCTGCGGCGTCGACCAACTCCGGCAGCGTGGCGAGTTCGTGGCGCAGGATGTAGTCGGCTGCGGCCACAAGCGCGGGCGTGTCGAGTTCGGTCCCGAGGTCCAACAGCGTTCGCACCGGCACCGTGACCCTCAACCCGTCGCGATCGGTGACCTCGTGGCTGGTGATCTGACGACGGTGGCAGAGGACCTCGGCGCGGTCGATGTGGAAGCCCTTCACGGGCAGGTTGACGTGCACCGGTCCGCGCTCGACCCGCTCAGGCACAGGAATCCCCCACAGCAGTGCGGCAGTCGAGCCGACCACGACGGTCGACGGAGGAGCCACGAGCATCACGGCGTCAAGCCGGTCGCCAAGGGAATCGTGTCCGCGCGGCAGGCGCGCCCCGAGGTACGGGACCCACCAGTCGCTTCGAGGGAAGTCATGCCGGTTGTCCCGATGAGCGGCGCGGGCGGTGGTGTCGGACATGCCGCCACCCTGGCCGCGCGGGGGCGTCGGCAGGCTCCCGCGGCCGAGGCTGTGGACCGGTCGGCCCCACGCTCCCTGGGGACGACCTCTCCCACTGCGTTGAGTGGCGGCTGGTGTCGCCCAAACTCGCGTTTTGCGCGACACCAGTCGCCACTCAACGCAGTTGTGGGGACTAGGCGGATTCCTTGCGGGTACGCCGCGAGCGGGTCGGAGGCTCCACCTCGCGCGGGACCAGGGTCGGAAGCACGTTGTCGCGGACCGTCTCCTCGGTCACCACCACCCTGGCCACGTCGGACCGGCTGGGGACGTCGTACATGACGTTGAGGAGGACCTCTTCGAGGATGGCACGCAGTCCGCGCGCCCCGGTCCCGCGCTTGAGGGCCTGGTCGGCGATCTCCGCCAGGGCGCCCTCGCTGAACTCCAACTCCACGCCGTCAAGGTCGAACAGGCGCTGGTACTGCTTGACCAGCGCATTGCGCGGCTCCGTGAGCACCTCGACCAGCGCCTCGCGATCCAGGCGCGTCACCGACGTGAAGACAGGAAGTCGGCCGACGAACTCGGGGATCATGCCGAACTTGAGCATGTCCTCTGGCATGACATGGCCGAAGATGTCGTCGGGGTTCGTGTCGTCGATCGTTGCCCCGGATCCAGACTCCTCGGGGACGATGTCGAATGTGAAGCCGACGCGCTTCTTGCCGATCCGCTGCTCGATGATCGTGTCCAGGCCCGCGAATGCGCCGCCCACGATGAACAGGACGTTCGTGGTGTCGATCTGAATGAACTCCTGGTGCGGATGCTTGCGCCCACCCTGAGGCGGCACCGATGCCGTGGTCCCCTCGAGGATCTTCAGGAGCGCCTGCTGGACTCCCTCCCCGGAGACGTCCCGGGTGATCGAGGGGTTCTCGCTCTTGCGGGCGATCTTGTCGATCTCGTCGATGTAGATGATCCCGGTCTCGGCCTTCTTGACGTCGTAGTCGGCAGCCTGAATCAACTTTAGCAGGATGTTCTCGACGTCCTCGCCCACGTAGCCGGCCTCGGTGAGAGCGGTGGCATCGGCGATGGCGAACGGCACGTTGAGCATGCGGGCCAGGGTCTGGGCCAGCAGGGTCTTGCCGGATCCGGTCGGGCCGAGCAGGAGGATGTTGGACTTGGCGAGTTCGACCGCGTCGTCGCGGCTGCGCTCATGGGCGCCCGCCTGCACGCGCTTGTAGTGGTTGTAGACAGCCACGGACAGTGCCTTCTTCGCCACGTCCTGGCCGATGACGTACTGGTCGAGGAACTCGTAGATCTCGCGAGGCTTGGGAAGATCGTCGAACGGCATCTCAGCGGTGTCGCTGAGCTCCTCCTCGATGATCTCGTTGCACAGGTCGATGCACTCGTCACAGATGTAGACGCCGGGGCCGGCGATGAGCTTCTTGACCTGCTTCTGGCTCTTCCCGCAGAAGGAGCACTTGAGCAGATCACCCCCATCGCCAATTCTGGCCACCCCAGACCCCTTTCGCCGGGCGGCACACACCGCCTTGGCTCTTCCGAACTCCGAAGGTACCCCGCGGGGACGACGTTCGCCGCGAATTGCGCGACAGCGGGTTCAGCCGTCAGCGGACAGGGTCCGGGCCACGGGGGGTTCGCCTATGCGGTGGCGAGGACCTTGCGGGAGGCGATGACCTGATCGATGATGCCGTACTCCTTGGCTCCCTCGGCCGTGAGAATGCGGTCGCGCTCGATCTCCTTCTCGATCTGCTCCTTCGAGCGCCCCGTGTGCAGCGACAGGATGGTCTCCATCTCATCGCGCATGCGCAGGATCTCGTTGGCCTGGATCTCCACGTCCGACGCCTGGCCCCCGCCCTCGGTGTAGGGCTGATGGATGAGGATCCGGGAGTGGGGAAGGGCAAACCGCTTGCCCGGGGTGCCCGCCGCGAGCAGCACCGCGGCCGCGGAGGCCGCCTGCCCCAGGCAGACGGTCTGCACCTGCGGCTTCACGAACTGCATCGTGTCGTAGATCGCGGTCATGGCGGTGTACGAGCCACCCGGGGAGTTGATGTAGATCTGGATATCGCGATCGGGGTCCATGGACTCGAGGCACAGCAACTGGGCCATCACGTCGTCCGCCGAGGCATCGTCGATCTGCACGCCGAGGAAGATGATGCGCTCCTCGAAGAGCTTCGTGTAGGGGTTATGGACTCGCTCGCCGTTCGCCACCCGCTCCCGGAACTCGGGCACGATGTAGCGGGCCGAGGGCACCTCGAGGCCCGACTGAGTGCGCATGTTGTCTCCTTCGGTCCGGGGTGAGTCGTTCATCCACGGCGAGCGGCTCATGACTTGGCCCCGGGGGCGTCGGCCGCGGTGCTGTAAACGTGGTCGATGAGACGGTAGTCGCGAGCCTCCTCGGCCGTGAACCAACGGTCGCGGTCGGAGTCTGCCTCGATCTCCTCGACTGAGTGGCCACTGTGCTCCGCGATGAGCTCGGCCATGCGCTTCTTGATGTAGAGCATTTGCTCAGCCTGGATCTTGATGTCGGACGCGGTGCCTCCGATGCCGCCGAGCGGCTGGTGCATCATGATGCGCGTGTTGGGCGTGGCGTAGCGCTTGCCCGGAGCACCCGCGGTGAGCAGGAACTGCCCCATGGAGGCCGCCAGACCCATGGCGATCGTCGTCACGCTGTTGGGGATCAACTGCATCGTGTCGTAGATGACCATGCCGGCGGTGATGGAACCCCCCGGCGAGTTGATGTAGAGCGTGATGTCCTTGTCCGGATCCTCGGCGGCGAGGACCTGGAGCTGCTTGGCGATGCGGTTGGAGTTCTCATCGCGCACCTCCCCCTCGAGCCACACGATCCGCTCCCGCAGCAGGCGCTCGTCGAGCATGTCGCCGAAGCCGGACATGCCCGGGGATCCGGTCCGCAGATCGACGTACCCGCCCACGCGGAACTCCTCTCGAAGGTGCCCGCGAAGCCGGGAAGGCCGGGGCACACCACAACGCTCAGACACCTGACCCTAACGCCGTCCCCGCACCCGCTAATCCCGGGACGGTCCGTGTTCGCCCTGGGCTCAATGACCGGCCACCAGACCAACCATCAGACCGACCATCAGACCGGCTACTCGACGTCGGCGCCCTCCGCAGCGCGCAGGTCCGCATCGAGGGCCTCGAGATCCACCGGCCGACCGGATGCGTCGTAGACGGACGCCTTTCGCGTCACCACCGCGAGGGCCTTGGAACGGCGGATGTCCGCGACGGCCATGGGCAGTTGATTGGCCTGCACCAAGGCCTGCGCCAGTGCATCGGGGGTCATGCCGTAGCGGGGCGCATTCTGGATCAGCCAGGCTGACAGCTCCGACTCGCCGACGCCCACGGCCTCCGCCTCGGCAATGCGGTCAAGCAGGAGCTGGCTCCGCAGCCCGTCACGGGCCTCGCGCTCGACCTCGGCGCGATGCTCGTCGTCCGCCTCGTGCCCGTCGGCGAAGTGATCGGCCACCTCCGCCGCGATGACGCCCTCGGGCAGCGGGAAGTCCACGAGGTCGAGCAGCGCACGATGAACTTCCTGGCGGGCCTGGAGGCCCTGTTCGATAAGGCGGACCCGGCCCAGCCGCGCACGAATGTCATCCCGCAACTCGTCGATGGTGTCGAACTCCGAGGCCATCTGAGCGAAGGAATCGTCAGCCTCGGGAAGGGAGCGCTCCCGAACCGCGGACAGGACGACGGTCACGGTCAGGTCGCGGCCTTCGTACTCCCCCACCTCGGGTGTGAAGTCGAACGTGACGGTCTCGCCGGCCGAGACTCCGCGCACGGCCTCGTCGAAGCCAGGCAGCATGCCGTCGGTGCCGAGTTCGTAGGACAGCGCACTACCCGTGAGGTCCTCGATGTCGGTGCCTGTCTCATCCACGCCCGAGACGTCGACGAGGATCAGGTCGCCGTCCTGGGCGGCGCGCTCGACCGGCACCAGCGACGCGAAGCGCCCGCGCAGCGCGGTCAGCTGCTCGTCGACCTCCTCGTCCGTCACCTCGGCGTCCTGCACCTCGACGCGGATCCCCGTGTAGTCGGGCAACTCGAACTCCGGGCGTACGTCGACCTCCGCGGTGAACGTGAGCGTCTGCCCGTCCTGGATCTCCGTGACCTCCACGTCAGGCCGCCCGAGCGGGCGTACGTCGTTCTCGCGCAGGGCCTCCTCATAGGCCTTGGGAAGAATGTCGTTCACCGCCTCCTCGAGGACGGCCGCTCGACCCACGCGCTGGTCGATGACGCGGGCCGGGACCTTGCCCTTGCGGAACCCGGGAATGTTCACCTGGGCGGCAATCGCGCGATAGGCGGCGTCCAGGCTCGGCTGGAGTTCGTCGAAGGGCACCTCGACGGTGAGCTTGACCCGGGTGGGCGAGAGGGTCTCGGCGGTGCTCTTCACGGAATTCTCCTACGGCTGACGAGTCGCGCCAGACTACTTGCCGGCCGCACATCGCCGGCGGCCGCCTCGGCCGAGCGGCGCGCTGGTCGGGGTACCCGGATTTGAACCGGGGGCCTCCTGCTCCCAAAGCAGGCGCGCTACCAAGCTGCGCCACACCCCGTGCTCCCGCTCATCACGGGCCCGCCAAGTCTAGGCCTCGGCGACGATCCATCCGGGAGCGGAGCAGGATGGACTCCCGTGGAAGGGCCGGTACCCAGGGAAGACTCGGGCAAACCTCGCGTACTGCGCCACCGCGATCGCGTGGCCGGCCCCTGGGCCAACGGCGGCGGCATCACCTACGAGGTGGCGCGCTGGCCCGAGGGCGAGCTCGACTTCGACTGGCGCCTGAGCATCGCCGAGGTGGCCCGGGAGGGACCCTTTTCGGCGTACCCCGGCATCGATCGGATCCTGGTCCTGCTCCAGGGGACGATGGCACTCGTGATCGACGGCACGCGGTACGACGTGCTCCCCTTCGCGCCGCTGGAATTCGCGGGCGAGGCACCAGTGGATGCGCTGCTGACGGCCGGGCCCACAATCGACTTCAACGTGATGACGCGCCGCGGTCGCATGACGGCATCCATCGACGTGCTCGAAGGCCCAAACCTGACCCTGGTACCTCCACCGGATGGCTGGGTGGCTGCCCTCGCGCTCGACGGGGACTGGACCCCTGACGGGTGTCCGGAGTCCCTGGGCCCGTGGGACTGTGCGATCGCGGACTCCCCACTACGCCTGACCGGCCGTGGACTGGTGGCGTGCGTGACCCTGAAGGGCGCGAGGCAGAGGAGCGAACGCGGATGCCGCGGGGACCAGCGATAGCCTAGGGGCCGTTCACGCTCGCGGGTGTAGCTCAATGGTAGAGCCCCAGCCTTCCAAGCTGGTGGTGCCGGTTCGATCCCGGTCACCCGCTCTCTTCCTCCCGCTTTGCCGTCCACCCGCGCGACCCAGGCGACAGAATGTGCGTCGATCGATGACACGCCGGGGGTTTCTGAGCCACTAGAGGGGCATCATGGGAAGCATCTCGCAGTGGGCGATCCGCCGCCCCCTGGTGACCCTGCTGGTCTGGCTGCTCGCCGTCATCGGGGTGGGCGCGCTGGCACTGGTCGCCCAGGGGCAGTTCAACGACTCCTTCTCCCTGCCCAACACTCAGTCGGCCCTCGCACAGGGCCTGCTCGAGGAAGTGTCACCCCAGCAGGCCAATGCCAACACCGCAACCGTGGTGTGGTCGCCGACCTCGGGGAGCGCGGAGGACGCCCCCGTCAAGGCGGAGGCCGACGCCTTCCTCGCCAAGCTCGCGACCGTCTCCGGCGTCACCTGCATCACCTCGCCGTACGGCACGGCCTACGGACCCTCCTGCCCGAAGAAGGAGGCGGTCAAGGTCCCCTTCCCACCTGGGACGCCGGAGAACTTCCAGAAGCAGGTCGACGACGCATTCGCCAACGGCACGACCGACATCACCTATCCCGACGGGACACCGGAGTCGGTTGAGCAGCAGCTCAATGAGCTACTGGCGGCCAATAAGGCCGCTAAGGAGGCCACCTCGACCATCAGCGCCGACGGCAAGGTCGCCTACGCGACGGTCACGTTCACCGGTGCGGGACCGGCCGTGGCGAATCCGGAGCAGGCCGACCAGTTCGTCGCCCTGGTCAAGGCGGCGAGTACGCCGACCCTGCAGGTCGGTGCCACCGGCCAGATCCTCACCGCGGCCGACTCCAGCCCCGGCGCGAGCGAGGCCATCGGCATCCTCGCCGCCATCGTCATCCTCGCCATCGTCTTCGGCAGCCTCATCGCTGCGGGTATGCCGATCATCGTCGCGGTCGTCGGGCTGATCGTCGGTCAATTGCTCATCCTGGTGATCGCCCGAGCCTTCGATGTCGCCTCCTTCGCCCCTGAACTCGCGTCGATGATCGGTCTCGGCGTCGGCATCGACTACTCGCTGTTCATCCTCAGCCGGTTCCGCCAGGACCTCCTGGCGGGCAAGGAGCCGAAGGAGGCCATCTCGATCGCCGCGCGCACGGCGGGTCGCGCTGTGCTCTTCGCCGGGTCGACCGTGATCATCGCGCTGCTCGGGCTCTTCGTGCTCGGCGTGACCTTCTTCTACGGTCTGGCCATCGCGGCAGCCGTCACCGTCCTCGTCGTGATGCTCGCCGCGCTGATCCTCCTGCCTGCCCTGGTGAGCCTGCTGGGCAAGCACACGCTGGGACTGCGTCTGCCGTGGGCACGTCACCCGAAGGCAAAGCCCTTCGAGACGAGTGCGTGGGCGCGGTACGGGGGCGTGCTCCAGAAGGCGCCCTGGCTGTTCGCGTTGCTCGCCTTCGGCCTCATCGTTGCCCTTGCGGTGCCCGCTGCGTCCGTCCGCCCGGGATTCCCCGACAACGGGAGCGCCGCACCCGGCACGCCCGCGCGCATCGGCTACGACCTCATGAGCCAGGGCTTCGGGCCCGGGGTCAACGGCCCCTTCTTCGTCGCCGTCACCCTGCCCGTGCCGCTCGACGACACGGCGCTCGGCACCGCGATCCGCGAACTGGCCGCAACCGAGGGCGTCGCCGCCACCGTGCCGAACGAGGCGATGCTTCCGCTCTACAAGATGGCGTCGATCGGCGGCAAGGACAGCCCCTACAGCCAGAGCGGCGTGATCACCAGCGTCCTCGTCCGGCCCACGACCGCGCCGGACGATCCGGCCACCAACCAGCTCCTCGATCGCCTGCGGGACCAGACGGCCGCGCGCATCGCGCCGTCCGGCGCCGCGATCTACGTCGGCGGGACCCAGGCGGTGACGCAGGACTTCACGACGGTCCTCATGGACGTACTGCCGCTCTTCCTGCTTCTCGTCATCGGCCTCGGCTTCATCGCCCTCGTCCTGCTCTTCCGATCCCTCGTGATCCCGCTCACCGCGGCAGCGACGAGCCTGATGAGCTTCGCCGCCGCTCTCGGCGTCACCGTCGCGGTCTTCCAGTGGGGCGTCGGCGCCAGCCTCATCGGGGTGGCGACGACCGGCCCGATCCTGCCGTTCCTCCCGATCATGGTGTTCGCCATCCTCTTCGGACTGTCGATGGACTACCAGGTCTTCCTGGTCTCCCGCATGCGCGAGGACTGGGAGGCCCACTCCGACAATCGCGAGGCGGTGCGCTTCGGCCTCGCCGGGTCCGGCAAGGTCGTCGTCGCCGCTGCCCTCATCATGAGCTCGGTGTTCATCGCGTTCGTACCCACGCCGAACGACACGATCAAGCTCTTCGGGGTCGCCCTTGCCAGCGCCGTGCTCATCGACGCATTCGTCGTCCGCCTCGTCCTCGTGCCGTCGCTCATGTCGATGCTGGGGCGCGCGAACTGGTGGCTGCCCGGCTGGCTCGACCGGATCCTCCCCCGCATCTCGGTGGAGTGAGCATCCCGGTGGAGCGCGCAAGACGGCCTAATGCAGGTCGGCCGCTGCGCGTTCGCTACTGAACGATGACGAAGTCTCCGGCGTCGTCGACGGCGAGGATGTAGACCGGCGCGTGCGCCCGGTTGCCGGTCTTGGACCGGATATCGATCATCCCGGTCGCGCCCTGCATGCCGCGCGTGTGGAGCACCGCGTCGAGCACCGCGCCGTACCGCGTCGAGCCCACAGCCTCCATCGCGTGGAAGAGAACCCACGCCGAGTCATAGGTGAACGCGCCCCAGACGTCAGGCTGCACGCCGAATGCCTTGCGGTACGCCGCCACGTAACTGCCGGCATCGGGGAGCTGTGCTGCCGCCGGGACGCCGCTGAAGATGCACTGCTGCGACACCTCGAGGCCCGCCTCCTGCACGAACGCCTGGTCGACATTGGCGAGGTTCATGAAGCACTGAGCACCCGTGTTCGCCGCGGCGAGCTCGGCCGCGATGATGACGCCCTCGGGATAGTAAGTCGCCGAGTACACCAGGTCCGGGTTGAGGGCGAGGGCCTGCGACACCTCCGCCGAGTAGTCGCTCGCCGACGGCGGGATCATGATCCGCGTCACCGCGACGCCGGCCTTCTCCAGGCCGTTGGCTGTGCGCTCGGCGATGCTCTTGGTGTAGGCCGAAGGATCGACGAGCATCACCACCGACCGGTATCCCTGGCCGCTGATGAAGTCGACCTCGACGGGGGAGATCTGGGAGTTCATCGGCTGCAGGGTCGCGCCGTAGCCCTCGGTCCGATTGTCCGATGTCATGCGCATGGGCACGATGCGCTCGTCCTCGTACAGGCCCAGGTTCTTCAGGCCGACAGAGGAGTTGTACGGCCCGATCACCGCAACCGCGCCAGCCGCGACCGACTCCTTGACCGCCTGGCGCGCGAGCGCCGGGTCGGCCTGGTCATCGACGCCCACGATGCGCACCTGCCGCCCGAGCACGCCGCCGCGCTTGTTCACCTGCATGGCGGCGAGTTGGGCGCCCCGGAGCATGTCCTGGCCGTTGGAGGACTGATCCCCCGTCAGCGGCCCCTCGAGGGCGATGACGATGGGCTTGCCGGAGTCGCCCGCGACCGCCGGCCCCGGGAGGAATGCCGCACCGCTCAGGGCCGCGGCCAGCGCGACTGAGACGAGTGCGGTGGGAATGAGTCGGGGAGCCACGGCTACCTCCTGCGTCGGGTGGCGCCCACCGTAGTGCACGGGGCGCGCTAGGCGTGGGTTCGCAACTCCTCGGTGAGCGCGGCGCGGTACTCCGGCAGCCGCTCGACAACCTCAGGCCGCGCCGACGGGAAGTCGGGATTGATCTTGATGAGGGCGTCGGCGATGATCGCGGCCGCGGCAATGCGGGCGAACCACTTGTAGTCCGCGGGCACCACGTACCAGGGGGCACCCTCCGTGCTCGTCGCGGAGAGCAGGTCGGAGTAGGCCGCCTGGTAGTCATCCCAATACCGGCGCTCCTCGAGGTCGGCCGGCTCGAACTTCCAGTTGCGCGTTGGGTCGTCGATGCGCTTGAGCAGCCGCTTGCGCTGCTCGTCGTGGGAGATGTTGAGGAAGATCTTCACCACGGGGATGCCATTCTCGACGAGATAGCGCTCCCAGTCGTTGATCTGCCTGTAGCGCTGCTTCCAGATGCCCTTGCCCTGCGCCTCCTTGGGCAGGTGCTGGCGCTGGAGGATGGCCGGGTGCACGCGCGCGATCAGCACCTCCTCGTAGTAGGAGCGGTTGAAGATCCCGATCTCCCCGCGCGAGGGAAGCGCCTTGGCGGCACGCCACAGGTAGTCGTGGTCGAGTTCCTCCGTCGACGGTGCCTTGAAGCTCGTCACGCGGACTCCCTGCGGGTTCACCCCGCTCATCACGTGACGGATCGTGCCGTCCTTGCCCGCGGCGTCCATGGCCTGGAGGACGACGAGGAGGCCGTACTCGTTCTGGGCGGCGAGCTTGGCCTGGTACTCGCTGAGCATTCCCACACCGGCGGTGAGCAGGGCCTCGCCGTCCTTCTTCGTGAGCAGCGAACCGCGGTAGGAGGGGTCGAATGAGCCGGGCAGCTTGACCCTCGACCCGGGCTTGACCCGCATGGGTGCGATGAACTCCGAGATGATGCGCCGGCGCTCCTTGGGATCGCGCAGGGCTTGGATCTGGGGCGCGGTGGACGTGACTCGGGGCATGGCCGCCTCCTTCGAAGGCCATGATGCCACCGCGGACGGCGGGTCAGGAGTCGATCGGTCCGACCAGTCCTAGTGCCTCGGGCAGCGCGAGGCGGCGTACCTTGCCCGACTCCGTGCGGGGCAGGTCGTCGAGGCGGAAGTACGCCTTCGGTCGCTTGAAGCCGGCGAGGTGCTCGGCGGCCCATGCGCGAAGTACATCGTCGGTCGCTTCGCCGACGACCGCGGCGCACACGCGCTGTCCCCACTGCTCGTCTGGAACACCGAAAACGGCGACCTGGGCGACACCCGGGCACGCCAGGAGGACCGACTCCACATCGTCGGGGTACACGTTCACTCCGCCGGTGATGACGAGATCGTCGCGACGACCGTCGAGGAAGAGGTAGCCCTCATCGTCGAGCCGCCCGAGGTCACCCACGGTGAACTCGTCGACCCCGTCCGGACCTCGTCGCCACGCCGCCGCGGTCTTGACGGGATCCCCCCAGTACGAGAACGGGGACCACGCCGGGGGCGCACACCAGATGACACCCTCCTCGGTCCGCAGGCGGCGACCGCGTCGCGCGCGCCCTACGGTCCCCGGCCTCTCCTCCCACTCCGGACCCGGGCAGATGCTGAACTGGCCCTCGGTGGCGCCGTAGAACTCCACGACTCGCTCGACGCCGGCCCATGCGTGGATCTGGCGCTTCAGCGGCGCGGGGCACGCGGCGCCGGCGTGGATGAGCAGTCGGTACGGCGACCTCGGTATGCCGCCGGGCAGTGCGAAGAGGCGCTGTAGGTGACTCGGCACAGCGAAGGCAATGGTCGGGGGACGCTCAGCGAGGACCCGGGCGAATGCCTCCGCGTCGAACCATCCCGGGAGTACGACCGTCCCACCCGCCAGAAGTGTCGCAATGCCGAAGCGTAACGGCGCGGAATGGGCGAGCGGTCCGTGCGTGAGGATGACATCGTCGGGACCGAGTTGCCACGGATCGATTTCGTCGGCCCACATCTCGCGCGCGTCCGCCTCGGAGAGGATGCCGGTCCACACTCCCTTGGCCCGACCCGTGGTCCCGGACGTGAAGTGCATCGGGCGCGCCAGCGGCACGTCGGCGATGTCGTCCTCCCCCTGGCGCCCCTCGAGCAGGAGGCGCAAGACGCGCGGATCATCGATGACCAGCGCCACGTCGGCGTCGCCGACCAGGGGGCCGCGCTCCGTGGGGGTCAGGGCCGGGTTGACCATCACCGGCACGATCCCCGAGCGCAGGGCGCCGTACGCGAGTGCGAGCACATCGCGCTGGACGGCGGCAGCCGCATGCCGGGCAGCAGGATCGGCGTGGTCGCCCGGAGCCGGAACGATCACCGCGACACGGTCCCCCGAGCGCAGGCCCAGCCGGCGCAGCGAGGCGGCCGCCCTCCGGGCGAGGACCTCGGCACTACGCGCATCGAGTTCCTCCACGCGCGCAGAACCTACCCGGCGCCCACCCCGTTCCGTCACCCCGTTCCGTGCCATTCGGCATTTCGCCCCCGTTGAAACACGGGATGGGGTGACAAACCGCGAGTGGCCGCGATGGGCCATGATGAGCCCAACGCCAGACGAGGAGGGACGCCATGCCCGAGCCGGGCATCCGCGCGGTCCATGTGCTGCTTACCGAGGTGCACCGTGAGGGCGGCCGGGCCGTCGACCCGCCGGCGCGGCGCGTCATTGCGGTCGCAGCCGTCGCCAACCCGTTGGCCGGTATCCCCGACGCACAGGACCTCGGCGTACTGGAGGAACTCGGGGCCACGGTGGCGGGCTACCTGGTCCAGCGCGCCCTGGAGGTCCTGGCCTCAGCGGGGGTGTCACCGTCGGAGGTGCGCGGCTACGGCAAGGGCGCGATCGTCGGGACGGACGGCGAACTCGAGCACACCGCCGCGGTCCTCCACCCGAGGTTCGGCGCGCCGGTGCGCGCCGCGATCGGCGGCGGAGCCGACATCATCCCGGGAACCAAGAAGGTGGGTGTTCCTGGATCGTCCATCACGATGCCCATCGGCAACAAGGACGACCGCTGGGTGTTCGACGACATGGACGCCGCGGAGATCTCGATGCCCGATGCCCCGCGCTCCGACGAGATGGTCATCGCCCTCGTCCTGTCGTCGAGTCCGCGTGCCCACGCCCGCGTGAAGAAGCCGGGAGGCTGAGTGTTCAAGGTGATGGTGGGCCTGGTACGCCGCACCGACATGGACCGCGAACAGTTCGCGTCGTGGTGGCTCGACGAGCACGCGCCCCTCGCGCGGCAGCTCCCTGGCGTTCGCCGCATTCGCTTCAACCTCATGGCCGACGGGCCCTTCGACGGCATCGCCGAACTGTGGTTCGACTCCCCCGAAGCGGCAGACGCGGCATACGCCACCGAGATCGGCAAGGCCGTCGCTGCGGACTCGCTAGCCCACGTGGGTGAGCGCGTGCGGATGCCCGCCGACGAGCGCGAGATCCTCGGTTAGTCCGACATCCTCAACGCGTTCTCCATGCGCACGCCGTTGATCATCGCCCCCAGCAGGACGACGCACGCCGAAAGCCAGACGGTGAGCATGGAGGCGACGATTCCGGTGATGGCGCCGTATGTGATACGCAGGTTGGTGGCGCTGTCGAAGTACCTGCTCGCGCCGTAGCCCACAATGAGCAGGAGCACGCCGGCGACGATGGCCCCCGGCAGGCCGGCCCTCAGCGGCTGGGCGCGCGCGATCGCAATCCAATACATGAACGTGATCACGCCGATGACGATCACCATGACAATCAGATACCCGACCAGGCTTCCGACCAGAGAGGACGCATCGAGGATCCACGCGGTGATGCCCACACCGACGATGACGCCCACGGCTACGAGGACGGCGATCGTGCGCAGGATCACCGTGCTGTGCTCGCGGACGCCGTACGCCGCCTCCATGCCGCGCATGAGCTGGTGCATGGCCGTGGATACCGACCAGATGGCAAGGATCACGACGAAGGCGTCCATCCAGAAGCTGCCGGGGGTGTCCTGGGCCACGGTCTGCAACTGCACGCGCAGGACCTCGCCGAGAGAGCCGGGCGTGGCCTCCGCCAGTTTCCCCACGATGAAGGCCGGATACGCCTGATCGGTGAAGAGTCCGGCGATGTTGACGACTGCCAGCCCCGCGGGGAAGACGGCGAGAAGGAGCCAGAAGGCGATTCCGCCGGCACGCGAGAGCAGGTGATCCCGGCGCTCACGTCGGATGACCGCGATCGCGGTCTCGCTCAGGGTCATGCCGACGCTGTCACGACTCGCAATACTTCTTGAGGCCCTTGGTAGCGCCCTTGAGCATGTCGTTCATCGTCTTCTTCACCAGGAAGCCCGGCAGGGGGATGGCCGGCTCGATCTCCAGCGACAGGGTTGCCTTCGTGCCGTTGCCCGCAGGAGCGAGAGACCACGAGCCGCGAGAGGACTTCTGCGCCTTGGATGCTGACGCCAGCGTCCAGGACATGCCGGTGTCGGTGTAGGAGTAGTCGAGTTCGTACTCGTCCTTGGCCACCTTGACGTCGTTCACCTGCCGGGCCCGCGTCGCACGACCCTGGTCATCCGTGGCGAGGACCGTAGAGCTGATGAGCCCCGGGAACCACTGGGGCTGCGACGGCAGGTCGCGGATGGCCGCCATGACGTCATCCAGCGGGGCGTTGATCGTGATCGATTCCGAACCTGAGGCTGAACCCATGCCCACACGGTACGGCGACCCATGTCACCCCGGGGCGGGAACGACGCAATCCACCGGGCGATAGCGTCTGCACATGCCCGCCGAACTCCCCTCCCGCGCGCGCGTGGTCGTCATCGGGGGCGGGGTGATCGGCGCGTCGGTCGCCTACCACCTCGGCCACGCCGGCTGGTCGGACACGGTCCTGCTCGAGCGCGACCGCCTGACCTCCGGTACCACCTGGCACGCCGCCGGGCTCATGGTCACATTCGGCTCGATGTCGGAGACGAGCACTGCCATGCGGATGTACACGCGCGACCTCTACAGCCGCCTCGAGGCCGAGACCGGCCAGGCCACGGGTTTTGCGCCCGTGGGCCTCATCGAGTCGGCGTACGACGAGGGGCGCCTCGAGGAGTACCGCCGGGTCGCGGCGTTCAACAGGCTGTGCGGTGTCGAAGTGCACGAGATCTCCGCCGACGAGGTCGCCGCCCTCTTCCCGCCTGCCGACGTCACCGGGCTGCTGTCGGCGTTCTACATGCCCGGCGACGGCCGCGTGAATCCTGTCGATGTGACCATGGCGCTCGCCAAGGGCGCGCGCATGCAGGGCGTCACCATCGTTGAGGAGACGCCGGTCATCGACGTGCTCGTTCGCGAGGGACGCGTCGTCGGCGTACGCACCGAGCGCGGCGACATCGAGTGCGAGTACGTCGTCAACTGCGCCGGCATGTGGGCCCGGCAACTTGTGGCGAAGTCCGGGGTCACTATCCCCCTGCAGGCGGCCGAGCACTACTACCTGCTCACCGACCCCATCACCGGGCTGGACCCCGACCTGCCAGTGCTCGAGGACCCGGGCTCCTACGGCTA
>JAPOJD010000202.1 GCA_029978585.1 Actinomycetota bacterium | reverse complement strand
GACGATGACGACGTCGTACTTATGGGTCTGCATCGTTCTCCCTAGCCGATGTTCGGATCGAACGTGAAGATGACGAGAGTCCCGAGGAGGATGATGAACGCCGAGGAGACGTAGAGGAGCATCTTGAGCCAGAAGCGGGTCTGATCACGCTCGGCGTAGTCGTTGATGATGGTGCGCAGGCCGTTGGTGCCGTGGAGCATGGCGAGCCAGAGCATGATCAGGTCCCAGGCCTGCCAGAACGGGCTGGCCCAGCGCCCCGCCACGAAGGCGAAGTTGATGCGCTGAACCCCGCCATCGAGGATGTTCATGATGAAGAGGTGCCCGAGCACGAGGAACACCAGCACGATGCCGGACACCCGCATGAATACCCAGGCGTAGAGCTCGTAGTTGCTGCGCTGGCGATTCCGACGGCTGCGGGGCGCGCCGAGGTCGAGGTTGCGGTCGGTGACACTCATGGCGTGGCCCCGAAGAGTGCCTCGACGGTGTGCTTGAGCATGAAATAGGTGCCCGGGACCATGACGAGGACCCAGATGGCCACGATCCCCCAGAGCATCTGCCGCTGGTAGCGCGGTCCGCGAGACCAGAAGTCCACGGCTATGACCCGCAGTCCGTTGAGCGCGTGGTAGAGGACGGCGCCGACCAGGCCGACCTCGAGGAGGTTGACGATGGGCGTCTTGTAGGTCGCGATGACGAGGTCGTAGGCGTCGGGGGAGACGCGGACCAGGGCCGTGTCCAGCACGTGGACGTACAGGAAGAAGAACACCGCGATCCCGGTGATCCGCTGGGCCACCCAGGACCACATGCCCTGGCCCCCCCGGTAGAGGGTGCCCACCGGCGTGGTCGCCACGGTGCCTCCTCTCGCGGCGCTGCCTCGGCAGCGGGTCGGGTCCTTGTCCGAACGTCATCGTAGTGCGGGAGGGGGATCCCGGCAGGATGGGGTGAGCGAGGTCACGCCGTCGGTCCTGGGGCGGCGCCCTAGGCTGCGGGTGCGGCGCACGCCGCCCGTTCGCTCCGGGAGGCTCATCATGACCACCGAGTCAGGACTGCCCTTCGAGCCGGTGTACGGCCCCTCTGATCTGGACGATTGGAAGCCCGCGACGGCCCTGGGGGAGCCGGGGGAGTTCCCCTTCACGCGGGGGGTCTACCCCTCGATGTACACGGGGCGTCCCTGGACCATGCGCCAGTACGCCGGCTTCGGCAATGCCGAGGAGTCCAATGCCCGCTACCGGCAGCTGCTCGACTCGGGCACGACCGGGCTGTCGGTCGCCTTCGACCTGCCCACCCAGATGGGATACGACTCCGACCACCCCCTGGCCCACGGTGAGGTGGGCAAGGTCGGGGTCGCGATCGACACGATTGACGACATGCGGATCCTCTTCTCGGGGATCCCGCTCGACCAGGTGTCGACGTCCATGACGATCAACTCCCCGGCTGCGATCCTGCTGCTGCTCTACCAGCTGGTCGCGGAGGAGCAGGGAGTGCCCGGCGATGCCCTCAACGGCACGATCCAGAACGACGTGCTCAAGGAGTACATCGCTCGAGGGACCTACATCTATCCGCCGGCCCAGTCCCTGCGACTCGTCACCGACATCTTCACGTACTGCCGCGAGGAACTTCCGCGCTGGAACACCATCTCGATATCCGGCTACCACATGGCGGAGGCCGGTGCGACGCCCGTGCAGGAGGTGGCGTTCACCCTCGCGAACGCGGTGGAGTACGTCCGTGCCGCCGTCGCCTCGGGTCAGCATGTCGATGACTTCGCGCCCCGTCTTGCCTTCTTCTTCGTGGCCCGGACGAGCCTCCTCGAGGAGATCGCCAAGTTCCGCGCCGCCCGGCGGATCTGGGCCCGGATCATGCGCGAGGAGTTCGGCGCCGAGGAGCCGAAGTCGCAGATGCTGCGCTTCCACACGCAGACCGCCGGAGTGCAGTTGACCGCGCAGCAGCCCGAGATCAACCTCGTGCGCGTGGCCATCCAGGCCCTCGGCGCCGTTCTCGGCGGCACGCAGTCGCTGCACACCAACTCCTACGACGAGGCCATTGCCCTTCCGACGGAGAAGGCGGCTCGCCTCGCGCTGCGGACCCAGCAGGTCCTTGCCTACGAGTCCGATGTCACCAAGACTGTCGATCCTTTCGCCGGCTCGTATGCCGTCGAGGCGCTCACCGACGAGATCGAGGAGGCCGTGGACGCGCTCATGGCCCAGGTCCAGTCCCGGGGCGGGGCGGTCGCATCGATCGAGCAGGGATTCCAGAAGTCCGAGATCGAGAAGTCGGCCTACCAGGTCGCCCGGGAGATCGACTCGGGAGAGCGCGTCGTGGTCGGGGTCAACCGCTTCACCCTGGACGAGGAGGAGCCCTACGAGCCGCTGCGCGTGGATCCCACGATCGAGGAGCAGCAGCGAGCACGGCTTGAGCGGATCCGTGCCGAGCGCGACCAGGCTGCCGTCGATGACGCTCTGGCTCGCATCAGGGAGGCGGCCGCGGGCAGCGACAACATCCTGTACCCGATGCGCGACGCACTGCGTGCGCGTGCCACCGTGGGCGAGGTGTCGGACGCGCTCCGCGATGTCTGGGGGGTCTACCAGCCGACGGACGTCTTCTGACGATGCCGCCGCTGACTTCCCGGGACCTCCGCGACGAGGTATGCGCGGTGCAGTGGCGCGATGACGCACTCGTCCTCCTCGACCAGACGCTCCTGCCCGCGCAGGAGGCGTACGTCGAATGCCGCAGCGTCGACACGGTCGTGGACTGCGTGCGCAGGCTCGTGGTCAGGGGGGCGCCGGCCCTGGGGGCTGTGGGCGCCTATGGCGTGGCGGTCGCGCTTCTGCAGTCCGAGGCCGAGGGCTGGGACGACGAGCGCCTGAAAGCCGAGATCCTGCGCATTCGCAATGCGCGGCCCACGGCCGTCAACCTCGCCTGGGGCGTCGACAGGGTCCGGCCTCGCACCCGCGAGGGGGTCGCCCCCGTGCTGGCCGAGGCCGCGGCGATCGTCGCGGAGGACACCGCGGCCAATCGGGAACTGTCACGCCGCGGCGCCGACTGGATCCTGGCGAAGGTCGAGCGCCGACCCCTGCGGATCCTCACGCACTGCAATACCGGGGCGCTCGCGACAACGGGTTGGGGGACGGCGTTCGGCATCGTTCGTGAGATCTTCGAGCG
>JAPOJD010000059.1 GCA_029978585.1 Actinomycetota bacterium | reverse complement strand
TCCACGTGGTGCGTCATAGGGAAGAGGTCCCAGCACTCAAGCGAATCCAGCCTCCATCCATGGTCCTTGGCCGTCGCTATATCCCGGGCCAGAGCGGCGGGGTCGCAGGCGACGTAGGCGACCGCACGTGGCTCGAGGGCGAGGAGGTCCGCCATGACGTCCCGGCCCGCCCCGGAGCGGGGAGGGTCCAGGACCACGAGGTCGCACCGGGTCACGCTCCGGTCGCGTAGCCATCGCCCGGCTTCTGCCTGGTGGAGGACGACCGTGGGGCAGTCGTGCAGCGACCTGCGGGCGCTACGCGCGGCGACGCTGTCGGCCTCGACCGCGTCGACGCGGCCGCCCGCACCGACATCGGAGGCCAGGGCGCCGGCGAAGAGGCCGGCACCGGAGTAGAGGTCGATGACATGCTCGCCCGCGCGCGGCCTCAGGCCGCGCCGCACGCTGCCCACCAGTGCATCCGGCGCACCGGGGTGCACCTGCCAGAAAGCGGTGGCGTCGAGCCGCCATAAGCGATGCGCGGCGTTCTCCGTGACCCAGGCCTGGCCGGGCCGCGGATCCGCCAGGACGACCTCATCCCCCTCGCTCGTTGAGGCCGCCAGCACCTCGTGCGCCCTGGCCCACGTCCTGCTCGTGACGCTGAGACCCGCTATGGCGGGAGTGGCCAGAAGGCACTGTTCGATGGGGACGATCTCGCGTGAGTGGTAGGCGTGCAGGCCGGCGCGCCCTGCTGCGTCCACGGAATAGCGCATGCGGGTCCGCCAGCCGAGGCCCTGGTCGTCACCGGGGACGGCCCGGACCTCGAGGTCTCGCCAACGGTCCGACGGTTCGCCGGCCAGCCTTTCCAACTGCTCGCGGACAACAGATGCCTTGAAATCCCGCTGCCGCTCGAGTCGAACATGCTGCCAGTCGCAGCCGCCGCAGGCCCCGGCGTACCGGCAGGGGGGATCGACCCGGTCGGTCGATGGCTCGATGATGCGCACGGCCAGCGCCCGGGCGAATCTCCCATGTCCCGGCGCGTCCGTGATGCGGGCGATGACGCGCTCCCCGGGGATCGTGCCGCGGACGAACACCACGCGACCCTCGTGCCGGGCGACGCAGGACCCGCCGTGCGCCACCGATTCGATCCGGACGTCGATCTCCTCGCCCGTTCGCAGCACGGTCACGGCCTGATCCTGATCCACCACGAATCGATGGCCTCACGGCCAGCGCGCAGGCCCCGCGACTCGTAGCGCGTCAGGGGGCGCGTCTGCGGTCGCGGGATCCTTTCGCCCGCCCACCGTCCAGATGCGCGCATAGCCTCATCGAGGGAATCGGCGTAGTCGGGCCAGTCCGTCGCGATGTGCCAGAAGCCCCCCGGCTCCACCGCGTCGGCAACCATGCCGGGGAAGTCGCCACGGATCAGGCGTCGACGGTGGTGGCGGGCCTTGGGCCACGGGTCGGGGAAGAAGGAGCGAACTCCGCACAGTCGCGCGCGGGGGATCGATGACGCCAGGATGTCGCGGACATCCGCTGAGACGACGATGACGTTGGCGAGGCCGGCGTCGCCCACGCGCGCGAGCAGGTCGCCGATTCCCGGGGTGTGCATGTCCACCGCGAGGATCAGCCGGTCCGGCTCGGCCCGCGCGTACGACTCGACCACGTCCCCGGTTCCGAAGCCGATGTCGAGTACGACGGGGCCCGACCAGGCCAACAGGGCCGCGGGAATGTCCACCGGGTCGAGCAGGAAGGCCGAGTCGGCGGCGAGGGCCCGGGCCTGCCGCGGGGTGACCCGCCCCCGGCGGTGCTTGGTCGTCGGGGGGAGCCCGCCGCGGGAGGAGGGAATTCCCGCGCTCGCCACGACTCCACGGTAGGCCTACCCCTATCCTCCGACCATGACCGAGTCCTCCGCGCAGATCCCTCGCCGCTCCCTGCTCATCGGCGCCGCTGCCTCCGCCGCAGTCGTCGGCGCCGGCGCCCTGACGCCCGGGGCTGTCACCGCGGCCACGCCCGCGACGGCCCGCAGAGGCCGAAGCACGGAGAACCCGTTCCAGATGGGGGTCGCCTCCGGGGATCCGCTTCCCGAGTCGGTGATCCTGTGGACGAGGCTGGCGCCCAAGCCGCTGGACCTCGACGGTGGCATGCCGCCCACCGACCAGGAGGTCGAGTGGGAGATCGCGACCGATGAGTCGTTCTCGAACGTCGTGCAGAGCGGTGTCGCTCCCGCGCCCGCTTCCTATGGTCACAGCGTCCACGTGGATGTCCAGGGGCTCACGCCGGACTCGTGGTACTACTACCGCTTCAAGCACAACGGACACATCACTGAGACTGCGCGAACCCGCACCACTCCCGCTCTCGGCGCTGCTGTCGCACCGTTCACCTTCGGGCAGGCATCGTGTGCCAACTGGCAGTCGGGCTACTACCAGTTGTACGCCGACCTGGTGAAGCAGGACCTGGACTACTGGATTCACCTCGGTGACTACATCTACGAGTACGGCGCCTACGACCCGAACCGCCCGGACAAGGGCGGCTACGTGCGAGATGACAAGGTCGCTCATCGCCCGATCCCGTGGGGCAAGGAGCCGGTCAACCTGCCGCAGTACCGTCGCCAGTACGGCCTCTACAGGTCCGATCCCGACCTCCAGGCCCTGCACGCTGTGGCCCCGTACTCGGTGATCTGGGATGACCACGAGGTTGACAACAACTTCACCCGCCGCAAGAGCGGGGGAGACGGTCAGCGGGACCGCGTGGCGTTCCGCCGCCGTCGCGCCGCCGGGTTCCGGGCGTTCTGGGAGAACCACGCCCTGCGCGTTCCCCCGACGGACGGGCGCCGCATGCGCATCTACCGTCGAATCGACTGGGGGACCACCGCAACCTTCCTGTTCCTGGACGGCCGGCAGTATCGCAGTGACCAGCCCGGCAACGCCGCGAGCGACTTCGGCGGATGGGACGAGGGGATGTTCAATCCCGACTCCACCATGCTCGGCAAGGTCCAGGAGGACTGGCTCTCGCAGCAGTTGGCCGACAGCTCCGCCAAGTGGACCTTCATCTCCCAGCAGACGGTGTTCTCCGACGTCAACGGTGGCGCTGCATTCGACAACCCAGCGGCGCTTGGCCTGTCCCGAGGTCTCTACAACTACGACGCCTGGGACGGCTACTGGGCGGCCCGGGGCCGTCTCGTCGATGCCATCCTGGCCAACCAGGTCCGCAACCCCGTCGTGCTCACCGGGGATTTCCACACGAACCTCGCGTTCGATCTCATCTCGTCCTGGCCGGACCCCCGCGACTACCCCACGGCTGCTGACCTCACCACTGCCATCAAGGGCTGGGAGGGCACGAAGATCGGCACGGAGCTGTGCTGCGGCGCAGTGTCCTCGCCAACCTTCTTCGGCTCGGGCATCGTGGCCGCCGCCGGCCCGGGCACGCTGAGGAACACCCCGTGGGCGGCGTACGGCGAGCTGCAGAACAACGGCGTCATCGTCAATCGCGTGTCGTCGGAGACGGTGGAGGCCGAGTACCGCATCGCCAAGACGAACTACAAGCGCAACACCCCTGAGGGGCGTCCCCGCACGGACAAGACCATCGTGATCGAGGACGGGGTGCCCGGCGTCGCCGAGGTCAAGTAGTCCGCCGGAGGCAATACCAGGACGAGCCCCCGAGGCCCCCGGGCCACCCGTAGGCTAGGCGCCGATCGGAGGGGTCATGGGTGTAAGCGTCGACAGCATCATCGCGTCGCCGGAGTTCGCCGCCACCGTGCGCGAGCTCTCGCAGCGCACGGGCCGTACCCCGGAGGATGTTGCGCTCGACGCCCGGCACTGCCTCGAGGAGATGGTCGCGGACGTGGAGCCGCGCGCCACGGAGGCCTGGGACCGCTTCGGCCGCTGGCTGTCGCGGTCCTACAGCATCGACGCCTCGGGGGACAACCTTCCCGCCATCCGGCAGCTGGGTCTTCGGCACTCGCTGGTCTTCTTACCCAACCACCGCTCCTATCTCGATCCTCTCGTCCTGCGCAGGGTGCTGAGCAAGCAGGGCTTCCCGCCCAACTACATCCTCGGCGGTATGAACCTTGCGATGTGGCCCGCGTCCGTGCTGGCCAAGCGTGCGGGGCTGATCTTCATCCGCCGCAGCACTCGCGACGACCCCGTGTACCCGGCCATGATGCGCTTGTACCTGGGCCGGTTGCTGCAGGAGCGCGCAAACCTCGAGTGGTACTTCGAGGGCGGGCGCACTCGGACCGGCAAGCTGCGGCCGCCGCGCATGGGCGTTCTGCGCTACCTCATCGACGCGTTCCTCGGGAACGAGAGCCGCCAGGACGACAGTGGGCCGCGCGAGGACGTCTACATCGTCCCGGTGTCGATCGTCTACGACCAGCAGCACGAGGTCGAGGCCATCTCCTTCGAGGACACCGGAGGGTCGAAGACCCCCGAGAGCCTCGGGTGGCTGTGGAAGTTCGCGCGGGCCCAGTCGACGCGGCGGGGTCAGGTCCATGTTCGCTTCGGGGAGCCCCTGTCGCTCGCCTCGGTCATCGACGACGCGCGCGAGAGGGCCGGGTCCGCCGACCCCACGACGGTGGTCCCACGGGTCGCCTTCGAGATAGCCGATCGCATCAATGATGCGACCCCCATCACCCCGTCCGCCCTCGTCACCTTCGCCCTCCTCGACAATGGCGGCAGGGCGCTGACCCTCGCAGAGCTACTCGAGACACTCGATCCGCTCATCGCCTACGTCCGCGAGCGACAGTTGCCGCTCACCTCCGGGATCGACCTGGCCCGGCCGGATGGACTGCGCCAGGCCCTGCGCACCCTGCAGGAGGAGGGAGTGGTGGAGTGCTACGACGGCGGCCTGCAGCCGGTGTACTCCATCGCCGCCGACCGGTTCCACGAGGCCGCCTTCTACCGCAACACGCTGGCCCACTGGTTCGTCTACCGCGCCATCGCGGAGAACGCACTGCTCGCTGCCGCGGAGGCGGGCGGGGACGTGGTGGACGAGACGTGGAAGGCCGCACTCGAATTGCGCGACCTGCTCAAGTTCGAGTTCTTCTTCCCGCGCAAGAGAGTGTTCGCCGAGGACATCCGACGCGAGGCCAGCCTCGCGCAGCCGGGCTGGGAGGACCAGCAGTTCACCGTTGACGGCGTGCTCGACCGCCTCGACCAGACCCACCTGTATGTCTCGCACCGCATCATCGGCCCATTCCTCGAGGCATACCTCGTCGTCGCGCATCGTCTGGCCCAATTGGAGCCGGCCGCGCCCGTCGACACCGACGCGCTCGTCGCCGAGTGCCTGGGCATCGCCCGACAGGACTGGCTCATGCACCGTCTCTACAGCCCCGAGTCCATCTCCCGCGATCTCATGCAGGGGGCCATCAAGCTTGCCGAGAACCGGGACCTCCTCGGTGTGGGGGGCGATGACCTCCGCAAGCGCCGGGAGGGCTTCGCGGAAGAACTGCGCGCGGCGGTGTCGCGAGTGACCATCATCAGGCGCGCGGCACTGGGTCAGTTGGACGGTGACGGGCGCAGGACCGTCTCTGAGGAATTCAGGAGGATGTAGGCGTGCCGGATATCGACGGGCTCGTGGCGGAGATCGAGAAGTCCCCCGAGGGCCCCCAGGTCGCCGCGTTCTTCGACTTCGACGGCACCCTCATCGACGGCTACTCTGCGGTCGCGTACTTCCGCGATCGGCTCCTGGCGCGCGACGTCGGGACCTCGGAGTTGCTCAAGTCGATCATCGAGAGCATCAACGTCGAGGTGCGCGGGCACGACGTGAGCAGGCTCATGAGCGTCGGCGTCGGCGCCCTGGCTGGGCGCCAGGTCGCCGAAGTCGAGGAGATGGGCGAGCGCCTCTTCCGCACGAGGATCGCCCAGATGGTCTACCCGGAGGCGCGCATCCTCATCGACGCGCATCGGCGCCGTGGGCACACCGTCGTGATGGCGTCGTCGGCCCTGACCTTCCAGACCGCGGCCGCGGCCGAGGACTTGGGCATCGACGAGGTGCTCTGCACGCGGATGGACAGCGTGGACGGCGTTCTCACCGGTCTCGTGGACGGCCCGATCCTGTGGGGCCAGGCCAAGGCGGACGCCGTTGTCGCATTCGCAGAGGCCGAGGGAATCGACCTCGCCGAGTCCTACGCCTACGGCAACGGCGGCGAGGACGTGGCCTACCTGTCCACCGTGGGCCACCCGCGTCCGCTGAACCCCACCGACACGCTGGTCGCCGCGGCGCGTGAGCGTGGTTGGCCCATCGCCCGGCTCACCCGGCCGCAGCGCATCACCCCGGAACTCGTCGTCCGCAGCGCTGCCGCCTACGCCGGCGTGGGAGCCGGCCTCGTCGCGGGGCTCGGCCTCGGGCTGGTCAATCGCAGCCGGCGTACCGCGGTCGAGATCACGGCTTCCGTGGGATCCGAACTCGCCCTCGCCGCCGCCGGTGTCGACATCCAGGTGGCCGGAGCCGAGAATCTCTGGTCGGCTCGACCGGCTGTGTTCGTGTTCAACCACCAGAGCCAACTGGACGTCATCATCATGGCTGCGCTGCTGCGCTCGGACTTCACGGGAGTGGCCAAGAAGGAGTTGCAGAAGGACCCGACCTTCGCGCCACTGGGCTGGCTGGCTGACGTGGCCTTCATCGATAGGGCCAATACCGAGCAGGCCAAGCAGGCGTTGGCTCCCGCGGTTGAGGCCCTGCGCAACGGCCGATCCCTGGCGATGGCCCCCGAGGGCACGCGATCGGCCACCCCCCGACTGGGCCCGTTCAAGAAGGGGGCCTTCCACGTGGCCATGCAGGCGGGTGTCCCGATGGTGCCGGTAGTGATCCGCAACGCCGGGGAGCTCATGCCCTCGCACGGTGCGTTCATCTCCCCGGGCATCCTGCAGGTGGCGGTGCTCAAGCCCGTGCCCACGACGTCATGGACGCGCAAGAACCTCGACAGGCAGGTCGAGAGAGTGCGCGGGATGTTCCTCAAGACCCTGGCGGACTGGCCGGTCTAGGGCAGCGCCCCGCCCCCTCAGGGCGTGATGACCGTGACTCCGGCAGGCTGCTCCGGGGTGCCGATCTGTGCCATGGCGTGGGGGACATCGTCGAGCGTGATCACGCGCGTCACCAGGAGTTCCGGGCGTAGTCGCCCCTGTGCGACGAGCCCCAGCATGTCGGAGTAGTACGCGGCCGACATGCCGTGGCTGCCCAGGACCTGAAGCTCGCGCGCGATGACCTCGTGCATCGGGACCGGATCCTGCGTCAACTCCGGCGGCATGAGGCCCACCTGAACGTGGCGTCCGCGGGGTCGCAGGCTGCGAATAGACAGGCGACAGGCCTCCGCATCGCCCACGGCCTCGATGGAGACGGTGGGGCCGCCGACGGTGGCCTCGAGGATGCTGGCGAGCGGGTCACCGTCGGAGGGGTCGATCGCGGCAGCAGCACCCAGCGAGAGGGCCAACTCCCGTGCCGTCAGGGAGGGATCGACGACGGTGACTCGGCCACCGAGCGCGCGCGCTACGGCGAGCGCGAAGAGGCCAACCCCGCCGGCGCCGTGGACGACCACCTCGTCGCCGGGGACCACCTTGCCGACGGCGGCGACAGCGCGATATGCCGTGGCGAGCCGGCAGCCCAGGCTGGCCGCAGTCGTCATCTCCATCTTGGGAGGAAGGGCGACGAGATTGGTGTCGGCGGACGGCAGGGCGACGTACTCGGCGTATCCGCCCCAGCCGTCGAACCCGGGCTGCCACTGGTCAGGGCATACCTGGTGGTTGCCCGACTCGCAGACGAGGCAGCGGCCGCAGGCGCACACGAAGGGGACGGTGACGCGGTCGCCCACCCGCCATCGCGTGACCTCCGGGGCCACGGCGGCCACGGTGCCGGCGATCTCATGTCCGGGGACATGTGGAAAGCCCGCAACGGAGTCATGGCCGTTCCATGCGTGCCAGTCGCTCCGGCAGAGGCCCACAGCGCCGACCTTGATGACGACGCCGCCTGGTGGCGGTGAGGGGTCGGGAAGCTCTCGTACGGTGAGCGGCCCGCGGAAACCGTCGTAGACGACTGCGCGCATGGGTCGAGGGTAGGACTTCCGCCGTTCCTCGGACGGATACCCCTCCCAGGGGATTCACTGGGCACATGGCCGAGGGGAAGCCTCCGACAGCGGAGAAGCTCGAGGTCCAGCCGAGCCTCGAGGCCAACTCGATCGGATTCCTCGACGCCGTCTCCATCGGCCTCAACGCCACGTCGCCGGCGTACTCGCTCGCCGCCGTGCTCGGGCCCATCGTGGTGCTCGTCGGCGTTGCCGCCCCCGGCGTCATGATCGCCTCCTTCATCCCGATGCTCCTCATTGCCTCCGCCTTCTACTTCCTCAACCGGGTGGACCCGGACTGCGGGACGACGTTCTCCTGGGTCACCCGGGCGATGGGTCCGTGGTTCGGCTGGATGGGCGGATGGGCAATCGCCATGACCGGCGTCCTCGTCGTCGGGTCCCTCGCCAGCGTCGCCGTGCGGTTCCTGCTCCTGATGTTCGGCCAGCAGGACATGGCGAACAACGACACCCTCGTCATGGCCCTGTCCGTCCTGCTCATCCTCGTCATGACATGGATTTGCGTCGTGGGCACGGATCTCTCGGGGCGCATCCAGACAGTCCTGAACTTTGCCCAGATCGCTGCGCTCATCGTGTTCTGCGTGGTCGCGATCACCAAGGGACTGTCCGGCCAGGGCCTGCCGGGAGCGGAGGCTCCGTCGTTGTCCTGGTTCAATCCGTTCGGCCAGGGTGCGGCGGCTCTCACCGCCGGCCTGCTCCTGGGCGTCTTCGCCTACTGGGGTTGGGAATCGGCGGTCAACCTCAACGAGGAGACCAAGGACTCCGACAGCACGCCGGGACGGGCCGCGATCGTCTCCACGGTGATCCTGCTGGCGACGTATGTAGGGACGGCCGTCGCCGTCCTCGTGCTGGTCGGGCCCACCTTCCTCACCGACAACGCCGACCAGGAGGAGATGGTCTTCGCGTTGATCGCCCAGGAGGCACTCGGCGGGTGGGGCTGGATCGTTCTGCTCGCGGTCGCGATGTCGGCCATCGCCTCCACCCAGACGACCATCATCCCCGCATCACGTACGGCGTTGTCGATGGCGCGTCGCCAGGCCATCCCCGGCTACTTCGGCCGGATCTCGCTGAGGTACCGCACGCCCGCGGTGTCCACATGGTGGGTCGCCGGCATCGCCATCGTCTGGTACGTCGTCGTCAGCTTCATCAGCGAGAACGCGCTGTACGACTCGTTGAGTGCCCTTTCGTTGCTCATCGCCTTCTACTACTCGCTTACCGGGTTTGCCTGCGCCATCTACTACCGCAAGCTGTTGTTCAAGAGCGCGAAGGGATTCCTGCTCATCGGCCTTGGCCCCGTGGTCGGGGCGATCCTGCTCCTGTGGTTGCTCATCCTCTCCGGGATCGAGATGTCCAACCCGGAGAATTCCTATGGGGGCGTGTCGTGGTTCGGGCTGGGCCCGCCACTCGTCATCGGTATCTTCCTGTTCGCCGTGGGCGTCGTCTTCATGGTGTCGTCGCGAATCGCCGCCACGGCCTTCTGGAAGGAGCGTCCCAGCGTGGTCGATCCCGACCTGGTCCCAACGTCGGAAGGAGGCGACGAGTCATGAGCCTCGCGGTGGGATACGACGGCGGCGATTCGGCGGAACGGGCACTGGACGCTGCCATCGCCCTGGCGCGCGACCTGGAGGAGAAACTCTTCGTCGTGTGCGGCGTGGCCCCGGCGGGCGGCGTCGGAGAGGAGTACGAGGCCACCGAGGAGGCCATCGTCGAGGATGTCGCCCCGCTGGTGGTGACGGCGGTGGCGAGAGCGCGGGAGGCGGGCATCGAGGCTGAGGCGATCCTCGTCGATGCCGATCCTGTCGATGCGCTCTATACGGTGATGGACGAGCAGTCGCCGCGGATGCTCATCGTGGGCTACGGGACGGCTGGCCTAATCCGTCGCGCTCTCTTCGGAGCCGTGGCACGACGGGTAGTGCGGGGATCCGAGGTCCCTGTCCTCGTGGTTCCGTGAGGACATTCGTGATGTGACGATGGCCACAGGGCCGTCTTGAGCAGTGTCCGCACCCGGGGGAACCTCGTCAGGGTGAGGGGCGTCACCTTGTGCGGGGGGCGCGCCCGGCGCTCCCCGTGACGCGAGGGACCCTGGATCAGTGTTTGCTACACCTCCGCCCAAGGGCATGCGCACCCCGGTGCGAACGCCCGGCACCCTCGTCCGCGACCTATCGCGCGCGGTCCAGGATTCTCTCGACGTCGCGGTAGCCCGCACGCCTAAGGGCTCCGCCCTCCATCGCGCGCTGCGCCTCGCGGCCCGCTCCTGGGCAACGGTGTGGCTCATCGGAGTTACCGCGCTCGCCGCCTGCATGGCCTGGGTGGGCGCCCTCTACCTTGACCTAGGCAGCCCCGTGCCCGCGGCCGCCGGCGCCATCATCACGGTGGCCCTGTCGCTCAATCGGTCCCTGCGCTCGGGGCTGTCGCTCGTCGGCGCCACGGCGGCAGCGCTCATCGTGGCCTTCGCCCTCTACCAGTGGTGGGGCCTGCACGTGTGGACGGTCGGCGTCCTCGTGATCGTCGCCCTGGTCATCGGACGGCTCATGCGGCTTGGGCCCGAGGGTTCCCTGCAGATCCCTGTCACCGCACTGTTCCTCTACATCATGGGCGAGGCGCTCACTGACGACCTCATCGTGACTCGCATCGTGGCCACGCTGCTGGGTGTCGCAGTGGGGCTTGGCTTTTCCATGATTGCGCACCCGGAGCTTCCTGAGGAGCGCATGACCGATCGACTCTCCGATCTGGGAGTCCGCCTCGGGGAACTGCTAGTGGCCATGGGTGGCGCATCGCAGTTGACGCGCCGCCAGGCAACGGAGTGGCTGACGGAGGCTCGGGAGCTCGGCGTCGAGACGCGCCGCATCGGCGAGGAACTCGACGAGTTGGGCCTGGGGCGACGATTCAGCCTGGGCAGCGAGCGCGTCGTCGGCCGAGCCATTCGCGAGCAGTATCTGCTCATCCAGCAGACCAGCGACCACGTCAATGCGATCGCCCGGCGACTTTTCGACGCGACCTCGGACGGCTCCGTGCGCCTGCCTCAGGGCGTCGGCCAGATGCTGTCGTCCACGGGGACAGCGATCACGGCCCATGCGGATGCGCTGGATCGGGCGATCGTCGACGGGGATCCCGCGACCGGGGTGATCGAGGCCCTCGAGGCGGTCGAGGAGGACCGGACCCGGTCAGTCGAGGAGCTCAAGGGCATCGACGACACGAACGCCCTCGTGCTCGGCGGTGCGCTCGTCAGCGAGGTCGACCGGATGGCGCGAAGCCTCTTCCGTTGAGTGGCGGGTGATCGACACCGACTGCTCCTTGAGCCACCGCGGCAACTCGGTCACGCCCTCATCGGTCACCGGCGTGCGGTCCACGGCGATGCCCAGTGCGTGGGCTGCGCGGAGCAACTCCGGCGAGGCGTCTGTCAGCAGCCGCATGCGCTCGACGCCCAGTGAGCCAAGCCGCAGCGCAAGTTCGTCATCGCTCTCGACGGCCACGGACGACCATTGCGCGGGCGTGCCGGTGATCACCGTCGCTGCCTGGAGCACCTGGCGCTGGTCCTCGGCCACGCTCTCGTCTACGCGGACCAGCACACCATCCAGAGGTCGGTAGCGCAGGATGTTGCGCTCGCTGCGCAGCGCCGATGGGTCGGACTCTATGCCGAACCGGTCGCGCCAAGCCCGGGCGAAGGACGCACGCGCGTGAGCCGGGTCAAGGTCGCGGGGACGCCACTCTCCGTAGGAGTGAAGGTGGCCGGGGCCCCCGGGCTTCGCGCCGCCACCGACCGAGGAGCGCTTCCATCCGCCGAAGGGCTGGCGCTGCACGATGGCGCCGGTGATGTGCCGGTTGACGTAGGCATTGCCGACCTGCGCGCGGTCGAGCCAGGTCGCGATTTCCTGGGGGTCAAGGCTGTGGATGCCTCCGGTCAGGCCGTACTCAGGCGCGTTCTGGAGTGCGATGGCGTGGTCGAGGTCGTCGGCGCGCATGACGCCGAGCACGGGCCCGAAGCACTCGGTGAGGTGGAACCACGATCCGGGTGCGACATCCCAACGCACTCCCGGCGACCACAGTCGCCCCGAGCCATCCCGCTGCTCGGGGGCCACCAGCCAGCTCTCGCCGGACTCCAGCGTCGTGAGCGCCCGTTCGAGGTTGCCGGTCGGTCGGCTGATGAGGGGCCCGACGATGGCGGCCGGGTCCTCGGGCCAGCCGACGCGCAGGCTGCGCACGGCATCGGCGAGGCGGCGCCGGAACGACGGATCGTCGTACACGCTCGCCTCGACGATGGCGAGGGATGCGGCGGAGCACTTCTGACCGGCGTGCCCGAACGCGGACTTCACCAGGTCCTTGATCGCCTGGTCGATATCGGCCGCCGCGGTGACGATGAGTGCGTTCTTGCCCGACGTCTCCGCGCGCAACTGCATCCCCGGCTTCCAGGTGAGGAAGAGGTCGGCGGTGGCAAGACTGCCGGTGAGGATGACCTCGTCGACCCCTGCATTGGTCACCAGCCCCTGACCCACCTCATCGTCGGGGGTGCAGGCGAG
>JAPOJD010000080.1 GCA_029978585.1 Actinomycetota bacterium | reverse complement strand
CTACGCCGAGCGCGACTCCACCCGCCTGTGGCTCAAGGCCGCCCTGTACGCGTCGCTGGTGCTCATCCTGTTCACCGGGACGCTCGTCATCTTCACGTTCGATCCGAACATCGGCTAGGGAGAACGATGCAGACCCATAAGTACGACGTCGTCATCGTCGGCGCCGGCGGAGCCGGCATGCGCGCGGCACTGGAGGCCACGAAGCGGACCCGCACGGCCGTACTCACCAAGCTCTACCCGACCCGCTCCCACACCGGCGCGGCCCAGGGCGGCATGTGCGCCGCCCTCGCCAACGTCGAGGAGGACAACTGGGAGTGGCACACGTTCGACACCATCAAGGGCGGCGACTACCTCGTCGACCAGGACGCCGCGGAGATCATGTGCCGCGAGGCCATCGACGCGGTCATCGACCTGGAGAAGATGGGGCTCCCCTTCAATCGCACGCCGGAAGGCCGAATCGACCAGCGGCGCTTCGGCGGCCACACGCGCAACCACGGCGAGGCCGCGGTGCGCCGGGCCTGCTATGCCGCCGACCGCACCGGCCACATGATCCTGCAGACCCTCTACCAGAACTGCATCAAGGAGGGCGTGGAGTTCTACAACGAGTACTACGTCCTGGACCTGCTCCTCGTGGAGCGCGACGGACGTCAGGAGTGCGCCGGCGTCGTGGCCTACGAGCTGGCTACCGGAGCCATCCACGTCTTCCAGGCGAAGGCCGTCATCTTCGCGACGGGCGGCTACGGCAAGGTCTGGAAGACCACCTCCAATGCGCACACGCTCACCGGTGACGGCATGGCGATCGCCTACCGCCGGGGCATCCCGCTGGAGGACATGGAGTTCTACCAGTTCCATCCCACGGGCCTGGCCGGGCTGGGCGTCCTGCTCACCGAGGGCGCCCGCGGCGAGGGCGGGATCCTGCGCAATGCGACCGGCGAGCGGTTCATGGAGCGGGTGGCCCCCACCATCAAGGACCTCGCCCCCCGCGACATGGTGGCTCGCGCGATGGTCGCCGAGGTCCGCGAGGGCCGCGGGGCGGGCCCGGACAAGGACTACGTCTACCTCGACCTCACGCACCTGCCCAAGGAGCAGATCGAGGCCAAGCTCCCCGACATCACCGAGTTCGCGCGCACCTACCTCGGGGTCGATCCGGTCACCGAGCTCGTCCCGGTGTTCCCCACGGCGCACTACGCCATGGGCGGCATCCCGACCAATGTCGACACCGAGGTCCTCTCGGACAACGACACCGTGGTGCCCGGGCTCTATGCCGCCGGAGAGGTTGCCTGCGTCTCCGTGCACGGCGCGAACCGCCTCGGCACCAACTCCCTCCTCGACATCAACGTCTTCGGTCGACGGGCCGGCATCGCCGCGGCGGAGTACGCCAACACCCACGACTTCGCGCCACTCCCCGAAGACCCGCAGGGCTTCACCATCTCGCTCATCGAGGGGCTGCGCTCCGCCACCGGCGCCGAGCGGGTCGCCTCCATCCGCAAGGACCTGCAGGTGAGCATGGATCTCAACGCACAGGTCTACCGGACCGAGGCCACGCTCAAGCAGGCCCTCACCGACATCGCCGAGCTCCGTCGCCGCTATGCCCACGTCTCCATCCAGGACAAGGGAGTGCGCTACAACACCGACCTCCTCGAGGCCCTCGAGCTCGGCTTCCTCCTCGACCTCGCCGAGGTGACCGTCGTCGGTGCCCTGGAGCGCAAGGAGTCGCGCGGCGGCCACGCTAGCGAGGACTACCCCAACCGCGACGACGTCAACTACATGCGCCACACGATGGCCTACCGGACGCCGGAGCCGAACGGCGAGGCCGGCATCCGGCTGGACTACAAGCCGGTGACCATCACCCGCTACCAGCCGATGGAGCGCAAGTACTGATGACCGCCACCGCCGAGGCTCCCGAGACTCGCATCGAGCCGACCGACGTCACCTTCAAGATCCGCCGGTACATCCCGGAGACCGACGAGGAGCCGCACTGGGAGACGTACGTCGTCTCGGTGTACCCCACTGACCGCGTACTCGACGCGCTCATGAAGATCAAGGGCGAGCAGGACGGCACCCTGACGTTCCGACGCTCATGCGGGCACGGCATCTGCGGCTCCGACGCCATGCGCATCAACGGCCGCAACAGACTGGCGTGCAAGACGCTCATCAAGGACCTCGGCACCAGCGGGGAGATCGTCGTGGAGGCGATCAAGGGCCTGCCGCTCGAGAAGGACCTTGTCGTCGACATGGAGCCTTTCTTCGACGCCTACAAGGCCGTGAAGCCCTACCTCATCACCGACGGCCACGAGCCCACGAAGGAGCGCCTGCAGTCCGCGGAGGAGCGCGCAGCCTTCGACGACACGACCAAGTGCATCCTGTGCGCCGCCTGCACCACCTCCTGCCCCGTCTACTGGACGGACGGCGACTACTTCGGGCCTGCGGCCATCGTTGCCGCTCATCGCTTCATCTTCGATTCGCGGGACGCCGGCACCGAGACCCGGCTGGAGATCCTCAACGACCGCGAGGGCGTGTGGCGGTGCCGGACGACGTTCAACTGCTCCGAGGCCTGCCCCCGCGGTATCGAGGTGACCCAGGCGATCCAGCAGGTGAAGCGGGCCCTGCTCTTCCGCCGCTTCTGACGGTTCTATCAGCCTGCGTCAGCCCAGGCGGCCAGCACTGACCGATTCACGGCGAGTCTGAACAGGCCTTCCCGTCGGATCACGGGTTAGCCTTTTGCATCATGCGTCGCACCCTCCTCTGCGCTGCCGCCCTCGCCGTCGGCCTCGTCGCCATCGGTGCCCCGGCTGCCATCGCCGAGCCGATCGGCGGCGCCCAGCTCACCGGCAACGACGTCATCGTGGACCCCGGCCCGGGGGCCGACCCCCTGCCCGACGTCCCGGCGAGCGCCTGGGTGATCGCCGACCTCGACACCGGCGCGATCCTCGCGGCCAAGGCCCCCCACGACCAGCGGCCCCCCGCCAGCACCCTGAAGACGCTCACGGCCCTGACGCTCATGGCCCGCATGGACCCCGAGCAGGTCTACACCGTCACGTACGACGACATCGCGATCGAGGGCAGCCGTGTTGGCCTGGTCGAGGACGGCACATACACCGTCCACGAGCTCTTCCTCGGCCTCATGCTGCAGAGTGGCAACGATGCCGCGTCCGCCCTCGCCAATGCCAACGGCGGCCTCAAGAAGACCCTCGCTCAGATGAACGAGGAGGCGCAGCGTCTCCAGGCGTTCGACACCGTCGCCAAGACGCCTAGCGGGCTCCCCGCCGAGGGCCAGGTCACGTCGGCATACGATCTCGCGCTCATCGCGCGCGAAGGGCTGTCGCGCCAGGACTACCTCGATGTCGTCGGCACCGTCGAGGTCCTGGACTACCCCGGCTACATGCCCGAGGAGCCCGGGGGCAAGCGCGAGACATTCGCCGTCGCGAACCAGAACCCCCTTCTCAACCCCATCGACGGGCACGAGCCCTACGAGGGGGCCATCGGGGGCAAGACCGGGTGGACGACCGAGGCGGGCAAGACCTTCATGGGTGCGGCCGAGCGCAAGGGCACGCGACTGGTCGTCACTCTGCTCAACTTCGCGATCCCCACCTACGACGCGGCAGCTCCACTGCTCGACTGGGGATTCGCGAACGCCGACAAGGTGACCCCGATCGGCTACCTGGTCGATCCCGTGGCGCCCGCCTACGACGCACCGCCCGCCCCGGAAACGCCCGACGGCGCCGCAGCGGAAGGCTCCGAAGCAACCACCTCCGTGCCCGAGGAGGGCTCGGCCACCCAGCCGGGCACGGCCGTGGTCGCGGGCGCCTCCGCCGCCGCGGGGTCCTGGACCTCCGGCTGGGCCTGGGGACTCATCGCCGCGATGGCGGTCGGCGTCCTGCTCATCGTGCTCGGGATCCGCAGCCTGCGGGACACGTCACGCGGCCGGCGCGCCCGCCCGCGCACCCCGCGCAGGGATGGCGGCGACGCCGAGGGTGCCGAGGGCCGCGAGCGCGAGCCCGCCGGTCACGCCTAGCAGGCCGCCTAGCCCAGCGGGAACTCCCGGCGCACCCGCCAGTGGTGCTCCTCGAGCTCGTACAGGCGGATGCGATCCACGTCGAATATCGCCTCATATCCGGCCAGTGAGGCGTAGGCACGGTCGAGCGCGGCATCGTCGAGACCGAGTGCCACGGTGACATGCGGGTGGAAGGGGAAGGTGCGCTCGATGGCCAGCGGGCCCCGGCGCACCCGCCTCTCGATTTCCTCGCATCCGGGAATCCCCTCGGCCACCGCCACGAACACCACGGGGGTCACCGGCCGGAAGGTACCGGTGCCGCGCAGGTGCATGCGGAACGGCGCGCTGCTGCGTGCGCACGCCTCGAGATGGTGTTCGACCTCATCCCACTGGCCGGGATCGATGGACACCGGGGCCACGATCGTGACGTGCGGGGGAACCGTCCGCGCCTCGGGGTCCCCGAATGACTCACGGGCCCGGCGCAGGTCTTCGGCATGGGGCTCCGGCACCTCGAGGGCGACCCCGAGGATGTTCACCGGGCGCCGGGCCCCGGGGCAGGCCGGGGGACGAAGCCCACGCGGTCGTAGACGGCAGCCAGGGTCGGGGCTGCCGCCGCCTGGGCCTTATCGGCGCCGTGGCCCATCAGACGGGCCAGTTCGGCCGGGTCGGACATGAGTTCCCCGACCCGCGCCTGGAACCCGCTGACGTAGCCGAGGACCGCCTCGGCCGCATCCGCCTTGAGATCGCCGTAACCACGGCCCTGGTATCCGGCCACCAGCGTGTCGACGTCCTGCCCCCCGAAGGCCGAGATCAGGGTGAGCAGGTTGGACACGCCCGGCTTGGTGTCCGGGTCGAAGGCGATCTCCCGCCCGGAGTCGGTGACCGCGGACTTGATCTTCTTCGCGGTCACCTTCGGATCGTCGAGGAGGAAGAGACAACCGGCGGGCGAGGACTTGCTCATCTTGGCGGTGGGGTCGGCGAGGTCGAGGATCTTCGCGGTGTCCTTGACGATGAGCGGCTCTGGTACGACGAACGTGGGACCGTATCGCGCGTTGAAGCGCTGGGCGAGATCACGGGTGAGTTCCAGGTGCTGGCGCTGGTCCTCTCCCACGGGCACGCCATCAGGCTGGTAGATGAGGATGTCGGCCGCCTGAAGGACGGGATAGGTGAAGAGTCCCACCGTGGCGCGCTCCGCGCCCTCCTTCTGGGACTTGTCCTTGAACTGCGTCATGCGGCCGGCCTCGCCGAACCCCGTCTGGCATTCCAGGACCCAGGCCAACTGCGAATGCTCCGGAACATGGCTCTGGACGAACACGGTCGAGCGATCCGGGTCGAGGCCGGCGGCCAGGAGCTGGGCGAAGGACAGCAGGGTGCGCTCCCGCAGGACGGCCGGGTCGTGCTCGACCGTGATCGCGTGCTGGTCGACGACGCAGTAGAAGGCGTCGTGGGTGTCCTGGAGTTCCACCCAGCGCCTGATCGCCCCCAGGTAATTGCCCACCTGGAAGGAGTCCGCCGTCGGCTGGATGCCCGACAGGACGCGCGGGGCCCCGGGTCGCGCTACCCCGGGCGAGGGATCGGGCACGGCGTCATTGTGTCAGCCCTGATCCGCCTCGCTCGCGACCGGCTCGGGAAGCGGGACCACCTGGATGCGCGCGATGCGCCGCCCATCGAGTTCGGTCACGGTGAGACGGTGGCCGGCCTCGTCGACCGACGCCCCGACGGTGGGCAGGGAACCCAGTCGCGACACCAGGAACCCGGCGGCCGTCTCGTAGGGGCCCTCAGGCAGCTCCACCCCGGTCTCCTCGGCGAAGTCCTCCAGGTTGAGCAGGCCGTCCACGTCGCTGGCCGGGCCTGATCGCACGACGTCGTACTCGTCGCGGATGTCGCCGACGAGCTCCTCGACGAGGTCCTCGAGGGTGACGATGCCAGCCGTGCCGCCGTACTCGTCCACCACGATCGCCAGGTGCTGGCGCTGCCGCCTCATCTCCGTCAGGGCCGGGATCACCTGCTTGGTCCCCGGGAAGAAGACCACGGGCCGCGATAGGCGGCCGACGTTGCGGGATCTCATCGCCGCGTCCGGAGCGAGGATGTCGCGGATGTGGACAACGCCGATGACGTCGTCCACCGAGTCACGGATCACCGGGTAGCGGGAGTGCGGGGCGGCCGCTACGGTGGCGGCCGCTTCGTCGACGGGTGTGCTCGCCTCGAGGAAGGCCACCTCGGTGCGAGGCAGCATGACCTCCCGCAACTCGCGATCCCCGGCATCGAAAACGTCGTCGATGAGGGCTCGCTCCTCCGCGGTGAGATCTTCGTGCGCGGCGACGATGTCGCGCAGTTCCTCGCCGGTGATCTGCTCCTTGCTCGTCTCCGGGTTGCCGCCGAGCAGTCGCACAACCCCGTTTGTGGACACCGACAGCAGCCAGATGAATGGCCGAGTGACCCGCGCCAGGAGGTTGACGGGGCCGGCGAGGAGCAGTGCCGTCGACTCAGCGCGCTGCAGGGCGATGCGCTTCGGGACGAGCTCACCGAGCACGAGCGACACGTAGGCGATGACGACGGTGACGCCGATGAAGGCGAGGATGGAGGCCCAACCCTCGCTGAGGCCCCAGGACTGCAGGACCGGCACGAGTACGGGGACGATCTGAGCGGCGCCGAACCCGGCCGAGATGAACCCGGCGAGGGTGACGCCGACCTGCACCGCGGCGAGGAACCGGTTGGGATCCGCTGCCAGCTGGGCCACCGAGCGTCCCCGGCGCCCCCGGGACGCCAGACGCTCCACCTGGCTCTCGCGCAACGACACCAGGGCGATCTCGGCCGCGGCGAAGAACCCGCCGAGGAGGATGAAGAAGAGCACCAGGGCGATGTTCACCCAGATGCTGTCCACCGTCACAGGATAGGGCGGTGGCCCTCAGGCGAACGTCACCACGAGGGCGGCGTGGTCACTCCAGCGCTCGGCGTACGTCGCCGCCTTGCCCACCCACGCGCCGGTCGAGCGAGCGGCAAGGCCGGGGGTGGCCACCTGATAGTCGATGCGCCAGCCCCCGTCCGTGTCGAATCCGCGACCCCGCCACGACCACCACGTGTAGGGGCCCGGCCCGGCACCGCCCCAGATCCGGCCCAGGTCATGCCAGGGACCGGGAGATGATCCGACCGGGCCGAACCAGCGGTCAAGATAGGCGCGCTCCTCGGGCAGGAAGCCGGCCTTGTCGCGGTTGGCCCGCCAGTTCTTGATGTCGATCTCTGCCTGGGCGACATTGAAGTCCCCGGTGACGAGCACATGCCCCTTCGTGCGTGCGGCGCGGCGACGCAGCGCTGCTAGCCGCCTGTCCATGGCGTCGAGGAAGCGGAACTTCTCGTCCTGGCGCGGCGTGCCCTCCTCGCCTGTGTGGACATAGGCCGACACGACGGTCATGGGCCCCAGAGGGCTCGCGACGTCCACCTCGACCCAGCGGCCCTGACGGGCGAATTCCGCGGGGCCGACCCCTTCACGCATCGCGGCCGGCTGCTCTCGGCTGAGGACCGCAACCCCATTGCGGCCCAGGCTCTCCGAGGCACTGTGGGACACGTGCAGATGCGATAGCCCGCTGGCGGACAGCTGCTCGTGCACCTGATCGTGGGTCGCCCGGACCTCCTGGAGGCAGACGACGTCCGCGTCGAGGTCGGCGAGCCACTCCAGGCCACCGCGCCGCGCGGCAGCGCGGATGCCATTGACGTTGGCGGTGACGGTCGTGAAGCCCCGGGGCCTGCGCGGCATGGCGGGTTGCTAGGCCATCGCCTTCTGGAGGTTGGCGTCGATCGCGGCGAGGAAGTCCTGGGTGGTCATCCACGGCTGATCGGGGCCGATGAGCAGGGCGAGGTCCTTGGTCATCTTGCCCTCCTCCACGGTCTCCACGCAGACACGCTCGAGGGTCCGCGCGAAGCCGGAGACGTCCGGCGTGCCGTCCAGCTTGCCGCGGTGCTCCAGGCCCTGGGTCCAGGCGAAGATCGACGCCACCGGATTGGTGGACGTCGGCTGTCCCTTCTGGTGCTGCCGGTAGTGGCGAGTCACGGTCCCGTGCGCCGCCTCGGCCTCGACGGTCCTGCCGTCCGGAGTCATGAGCACGCTCGTCATCAGCCCGAGCGAGCCGAAGCCCTGGGCGACGGTGTCGGACTGCACGTCTCCGTCATAGTTCTTGCACGCCCAGACATAGCCACCCTCCCACTTGAGCGCGCTCGCCACCATGTCGTCGATGAGGCGATGCTCATAGGTGAGCCCAGCAGCATCGAACTCGGCCTTGAACTCCGCATCGAAGACCTCGGCGAAGATGTCCTTGAAGCGTCCATCGTAGGCCTTGAGGATGGTGTTCTTGGTGGACATGTAGACGGGGTAGCCGCGGGACAGCCCGTAGCGGAACGAAGCCCGGGCGAAGTCGCGGATGGACTCGTCGAGGTTGTACATGCCCATGGCGACGCCCGCGCCGGTGAAGTCGAAGACGTTGAACTCCATGGGGGCAGATCCGTCGGCCGGGGTGAAGGTCATGGTGAGTGTGCCCGCGCCCGGGACCTTGAAGTCGGTGGCGCGGTACTGATCGCCGAAGGCGTGGCGGCCCACAATGATGGGCTTGGTCCACGTCGGCACCAGCCGCGGGATGTTGCTGATGATGATCGGCTCGCGGAAGATCACGCCACCGAGGATGTTGCGGATCGTGCCGTTGGGCGACTTCCACATCTTCTTGAGGCCGAATTCCTCCACCCGGGCCTCGTCGGGGGTGATGGTCGCGCACTTGACGCCGACCCCGAACTCCTGGATCGCATGAGCGGCATCGATCGTGACCTGATCGTCGGTCTCATCGCGATACTCGACACTCAAGTCGTAGTACTTCAGATCGACATCGAGGTATTTCAGGATCAATTCGTCCTTGATGAACTGCCAGATGATGCGGGTCATCTCGTCGCCGTCGAGCTCGACGACGGGGTTTTCCACCTTGATCTTGGACATGGATTTCCTCACAGATCCTTCACGTCGGCCTGCTTGGCCTTAACTGCCTCATACGCCTCAACCAGTAGCGCCTTTTCGCTATCGGTCAGGGGAGTTTCCACTACCTTGCGCACACCTTCTTTGCCGAGCTCTGCTTCGACTCCCAGGTACGCACCCGAAAGCCCATACTCGCCGTCTACCCATGCACACACCGGCATGACGGCCCCTGAATCTTCGTGTACCGCGCGAGCCATCCGAGCGGCTGCAGCGGATGGGGCGTAGTACGCCGATCCGGTTTTCAGAAGGCCGACGATCTCCGCGCCACCGTTGCGGGTGCGCTCCACGAGTTCATCGACCTTCTCGGCGGAGACCAAGTCGGTCAGCGGCTTGCCGTCCACCGAGCACACCGAT
>JAPOJD010000023.1 GCA_029978585.1 Actinomycetota bacterium | reverse complement strand
CCCGACGCGGCGTGTTGGCGACACCAGCCGCCACTCAACGCAGTTGGGGAGGGTGTCAGGCCGGGGAGAAGTACGTCGTGACGGCTGAGGTCACGGCCTCTGCGAGTACGTCGCGGAACCGCGGGTCGGAGAGTCGAGCGGCATCACCCGGGTGGGAGAGGTAGCCCAACTCCACCCACACGGCAGGCATGCGGGTGATGCGCAGCAGGTCCCAGGTGCGGGGGTGGCTGCGGCAGTCGACGAGATCCGTGCGCTGGCAGATCTCCTCCTGCAGCAGCTCGGCGGCGATTCGTCCGCTCATGGACTGGCTGCCGCCGTGGGGCGACCCGTAGTAGAAGGTCGCGACCCCGTTGGCGCCGGGTAGGTCGACGCGCTCCACGTGCAGGGACACCACGAGGTCTGCGCCCGTCTCGTTGGCGAAATCCGCGCGATCGCGTTCGGCGATGAGTTCCGGCGTGGGAGCGCGCGTGAGCAGGACCTGGGTGCCGAGTGCGGCCAGCCGACCCTCTATTCGCGAGCAGATGTCGGCAAGGATCTGCGCCTCGACGTCGGCGAACTGCTCGTCCGCATCGGCGCCGCCAGGGTCCAGGACGATGACCTTGTCCGCGACCCCACTGCGCACGGAGTCCATACCCAGTCGTTCGCGAGCGGCGATGGAGTCGCCATCGCCGACGGTCCGGGTCAGCCGTTCCAGGGCCCAGTACGTCGTGAAGCCGAAAATGCCGTCGGCCTCGACACCGACATTGCGCTGGAACTCCCGAAGGGATGAGTCGGTGAGCGGGCCGAAGATGCCGTCGGGCCGGCCACAGTCGAAGCCCATGCGGGTGAGCCGTCGCTGCAGGTCCAGGACGTCGTCACCCGCGATCAGGTGGCCCGGGGTGAAGGCCAGCACCCGGTCGCCCAGGCCCCAGCGCGCTTCCTCGAGATGGCGGAAGGTCTGCGGTCCCACGACGCCGTCGACGGGAATGCCGCGGGACTGCTGGAAGGCACGCACGGCCTGCGCGACGTCGTCGTCGAACTCCGCGTCAGCCCCCGATTCGGGGCTCGCAGCCAGCAGGCCGAGCCGCACCAGCCGCTCGCGCACGTCCGCGACGGCAGGGCCGGTGTCACCTCGCCGCAGGAGTGGACGCGCCATGGAGCGGGTCGCCCCGCGTCAGGCGAGGAAGGGCTGGAGGTCGGCGAGGAGCGCTGACTTCGGCTTGGCGCCGATGATCGTCTTCACGACTTCGCCACCCTGGTAGATGTTCATGGTGGGGATGGACGTGATGCCGTAGGACGCGGCCGTCTTGGGGTTCTCGTCGACATTGAGCTTTGCGACGGTGATCTTGCCGGCGTACTCCGTGGCGATCTCCTCCAGGATCGGAGCCACCATCCGGCACGGGCCGCACCACTCGGCCCAGAAGTCGACGACGACGGGAGTGTCGCTCTTGAGCACATCGGCGTCGAACGACGCATCGGTCACGGTCTTGGTAGCCATGGGTCTCCTTCCGGGAGGTTCCAGAGTACGGGTGACGTCGCCTATTCGTGGGAGGCGAGGTAGCGCTCGGCGTCCAGAGCTGCCGCGCACCCGGTACCGGCCGCGGTGATCGCCTGGCGGTAGGTGTGGTCCACCAGGTCGCCGGCCGCGAAGACCCCCGGAACGGACGTGCGCGTGGACGGTGCGTCGACGACGACATAGCCAGCGTCATCGAGGGTCACCTTGCCCTTCACCAGTTCCGACCGCGGATCGTGGCCGATCGCGATGAAGAGCCCGGTCACGGGCAGTTCGCGAGTCGTGCCGGTGCTGGTGTCCTTGAGGACGACCCCGGAGACCTTCGCGTCCCCGAGGATGTCGACGACCTCCGAGTTCCAGGCGAAGTGGATCTTGTCGTTGGCGAACGCGCGCTCCTGCATGATCTTGCTGGCCCGCAGGGAATCACGGCGGTGGATGAGCGTCACGGACTTGGCGAAGCGGGTGAGGAAGGTCGCCTCCTCGAGCGCGGAGTCTCCGCCGCCCACGACGGCGATGTCCTGGTCGCGGAAGAAGAAGCCGTCACAGGTGGCGCACCAGGAGACCCCGTGCCCGGACAGCCGCTTCTCATTGGGAAGGTTGAGTTCGCGATAACCAGAGCCCATGGCGAGGATGACCGTGCGAGCGTGGTGCTCGCGCCCAGAGCCATCGCGCACCGTCTTGAACTCCCCGTCCAACTGCACCTCGACGGCGTCGTCGGTGAGGATCTCCGCACCGAAGCGCACTGCCTGCGCGCGCATGTCCTCCATGAGGGCTGGCCCCATGATCCCGTCGCGGAAGCCGGGGAAGTTCTCCACCTCCGTGGTGTTCATGAGCGCGCCGCCGGCGGTCACGGCCCCCTCGAGGACCAGGGGGCGGAGCTGGGCCCGGGCCGTGTAAATCGCCGCTGTGTATCCCGACGGCCCGGATCCGATGATGATGACGTCGCGGGTGTCGGTCACGGGTCAGTCTCCTTCGGTGAGGGCAACATCCTGCCACCCGACGCGAGTGTGAGCGCCTCACGGGTGAGGCACGGGTGAGGCGGGCCCTGCTAGAGCGGCAGCGCTACGTCGAAACGCTGGGCCTCGGCCACATCTTCCGGCGTGCACTCGGGATCGACCACGAGGACGTCGAGGTCGGCCGGCTGCCCCAGGGCGATGTCGCGCAGGCGGACGACGACGCCGACATCCTGGCCGGAGAAGAGGGCACGGTCGACGATGAGGGGAGCGGCGCCCCCGTGCGTCGCGCCCAGCAGGTCGAGGCAGGTGCGCAGGACGTCCGGGGCGGAGGTGAACCCGTCGGCACCCACCGGTGTTGCCGCATCGACGTCGGCCGGCGACGCCATCGCGGCAGCGAGCGCAGCCGGCTCGGCCATCCCGGCGTCGGCGAGGAGCGCGGTCACCTGATCGGCCATGGAGGCGGCGGTGTACTCCGATCCCGTGGCGATGACCATCGGGACGGGGACGGCTGCGACCTCGGCCGGCTCCGACCCCGGGGCTTCGGGCGCAGGGTCGGCCGGGGCGTCCACCACACCTGACGCGGTGGGATCGGGAACGGGGGCTTCGGAGCCGGGAACGGGCTCGCTGGTGCTGGGACTGGCATCGTCAGCGCCAGCCGGTTCGGCACCCGCGGACTCCGGTTCGCTGCGCGGGACCGGGTTGGCTGGCGCACCCGCCACCGCGCCCTGGGTCTCAGCCGAGGTCACCGGTGCGGGTGCGTCGGCGACGGGGGCCCCGCCACCGCCGCGAAGTGCCGGGACGGCCACGGCTCCGACGAGGACGACGCCGGCGGCTCCCGCGAGAATGGGCCACAGTGTGCGCCCACGCCGAGCTGACCTGGCGCTGCGGGCCCCCGAGAGCGTCGCCACCGAGCCTCCGGCGGCCTCGGCGGCCGATCCCCCGTGGGCCCGGGCGAACTCCTCAGCGGCGAGAGCGCCGGACAGCCGGTCCCACACCGCCTCGGGCATGACGGGCGGGGGACTCTGAGCGAGCCACGCGGCCAGATCGGGGTCGAGCGGAGGCAGATCACGGGGGATGTCCTCGGGGGGAGGAGCGTCGCTCATGAAGCACCTCCTTCGTCCGACGATGATTCGACCTGGTCCGGCGATGGGACGGTGCGGTCGGGGCCCTGGTTCCCCTCATTCTGGGTCTCGACATTCCGGGTCTCAGCACTCTGGGTCCCCGCGCGCTGGCGCAGGTGAGCGAGCCGGTCGGCCAACTTCGCCCGACCCCGGAAGCAGCGGCTCTTCACCGTCCCGACTGGGCATTCCAGGATGCGGGAGGCGTCTTCCACCGACCAGCCCTGGAGGTCGACGAGGACCACGGCGGCGCGCTGGTCGGGGGGAAGTTCGGCGAGGGCAGCCTGGATCTCCAGGGAGGTCTCCCGATCGTCCATGGCATCGCGCGGCTCGGCCAGTGACGCCGAGTCGCCTCGCTCGCCGCCCTCTTCGGGGAGCGGCACCCACGGGCGGACCGCCCGGCGCCGCAGCCGGTCCAGGGACGCGTTGACGACAATCCGGTGAAGCCACGTGGTCACGGCGGAGTCGCCGCGGAACTGGTCAGCCCGGCGGAAGGCCGAGATGAAGGCGTCCTGGAGCGCGTCGGCGGCCTCCTCAGGATCGCCGGTCGTACGCAGGGCGACGGCCCAGAGGCGGTCTCGATGACGTCGCACGAGTTCGGTGAAGGCCTCCGGGTCCCCGTCGCAGTGGGCCCTCAGCAACTCGGCATCGGTGGCCGCGGGGCCGACTCCGCCATTCCCGGCCGCCTGGGCGCGAGGGTCATCCGCAGACCCGCGGGGGTCCTGGGATTCGGCGGACGAAGTCACGCCGACGAGCCTAGTGCCCACTCAACTCAGGACGACGACGTCGCGCAGGCCGCCCTGGTAGGCCCCATCCTGGACCGGCAGTCCGTCGAACCAGATCAGGACATAGCGGCCCACGATCGGCCGGGGGGAGCGTAGGTCGATCGCGGTGCCCACCCCCTGTGCCTCGGCGAGCAGGGTCCACTTCGCGGGCTTCTTCAGGATCGTGGATGACAGCAGCACCTTGACCGACGATCCGCTGCCGACGAGTTCGAGTCGAACTGCGCTCACGGACTGGGCGGTACCCAGGTCGATGATGAGCCCCACGCCGCTCTTGCCGTCGAAGTCCTCGGAGTAGTAGACGTCGGTGGTCCACGCCGACGTGACGTCTTCGTCGATGGCGAGCTCGGCAAGGTCGGGACTCTCCTCGCCGTCGTAGCCGAAGGGATCGTGGTCGATCGCCTTGACAGGCTCGATCTCGCCCATGACGGCACCAGGCTCCAGCAGCGCGGCTGCGGCCAGGTCGGCGTCGGCGTCCGAGGTCAGCACGTCACTGCTGCTCGCCGTCGTGCTCACGCCCCAGGGGGATGGCGCCGATTGCGCCATACGCAACCCGATCGTGGCGACGCCCGTGACGGCCAGGAGGGCCACCGCCGCGATGGCGATGCGGGCGGCTCCCCGGGCGATCCGTCGGCCGAGACCGGGTGCTGGCGAGCCGCCGACGGCGACATCCGCGTCGGAGGCCGAGGGGCGGCGCAGCGCGCCGAGCATGCCCGACCCGTCGGCAGCCGGGCGCGCGGCCACGGCACGGGTGAGGGCCTGCGTCAGGGTCGAGACATCGGGGTAGGGGGCTCCGAACCTACGGTCACTGGTCTCGCCGGCGACCCGCGGGTCGATGGACCGCATGCAGATCTCGTCGAGCAGTGTGGGGACATCGGCCACCACCTGGGACGGCGGTAGCAGGCGGTCCCCGGCTCGGGGTGCCGGGGAGAGTCCGTCCGCGAGTCCCTCGGGCCAGCGGCCGGTCACGGCGGCGTACAGCAGGCAGCCGATGCCGTGCACGTCGGGATCAACGCTCGGAGGCGTCAACTGAGGCCAGAGCGCAGCGTCCACCGCGAGACCGCGAATGCGCACGGCGTCGACATCGTCGAAGAGCGCGAGTGGGTCGGCGGGGGAGCCCGCGTCGGTGATGAGGAGGGCGTCGGGGCGCAGGCGACCGTGGGAAACGCCCTGTGCCTGGCTCGCGGAGATCGCGAGGGCGACCTGTCTCACGAGCACCAGGGCATCGCCTGCGGGCAGCGGCTCGCCCTCGCGCTCCTCGAGAAGGTCGGTCAAGGTCCGGCCTTCGACCCATTCGGTCACGACCGCGAGGCACTCCAGCGTCTCCTCGGGGGACAGGGGTGAGACATGGGGTGCGCGCTCGAGGACATCCAGAACCGAGACGAGACGGCGATCGTCCACCGTCGCGGCGCGGCGGGCAGCGTCGGCGACGGCGCGGGCGCGGGGGTCGTTGGAGGGGACGAGCAGGATGGCCACGCGACGCTCGAGAGACGGATCCCAGGCCTGCCAGAGTTCCACGACGCCGTGGGCGGACACCTGCAGATGGAGTTCGTAGCGGTCGACCGTGGTCAGGGGGGGCTGGACAGGAGGACCGCCGAGGTCACCGGCATCGCGCCCTGATGTGCCGCCGGGCCGACCTGGTTCCTCCACACCTCGAGACTAGATCGCGCCGAGCCCGCAACCTAGGCGACAGGGCTCGGCCGAACGGTTGATGTTCGCGGTCAGCGGCCGGTGGTCAATGGTCAGTGGTGTCCGTTCCAGACCCCGGCCGCAGTCTCGCCGGGAGGCGTCGGCCGATGAGCGAGACAACGTCGGCCACCTCCTGGATGCGAAGTGCCCACGCGGCAGCGAGGTACGTCCCGAGTCCGGCGAGGGACACGACGATGACGTTGGCAAGGATCCCGAGCTTGTTGTCCGGGCCTCCCCCGGTCACGTAGGTGACCATGAGGGCCTGGACGCCGAACATCACGCAGAACGCCGCCACCCCGGCGATGATCATCCTCACCAGCGCCCGGATGGTGCGCCGGCTGTCCACGCCGCCGAGTCTCCGCGAGAGCAGGATCCAAGCAACGATGAAGGTCGCCCAGAACCCGCACACGTATCCGAAGGCGAGAGAGGCGATCTGCGTTCCCCCGATCGCCGAGTAGAAGAGTGGGATGGCGACGGCGAGAGCCACGACGTTCATCAGAACGCTCGCGAGGAAGGGGGTGCGGGTGTCCTCGACGGCGTAGAAGCCTCTGAAGAGCACGTAGAACAGCGTGAAGGGGAGCAGGCCGAGCATGAAAACGCTGATGATCGATCCGGTCAGCGTCGCCTGCTGCGGCGTGGCCGCGCCGTAGCCGAAGAGAAGCACCGCGAGACCGGGGCTCACCACGAGCAGGATGACGCCGACGGGCACGATGAGGGCGGACACGAGGCGCATCGCCCCACCCACGTCCGAGCCCACCTGTCGCAGGCGACCCTCTTGTGCCACACGGCTCAATGCGGGCAGCAGGGCGGTGACGATGGACACCGTGATGACGCTGTGCGGCAGCATGAAGACCAGGTGCGCCTTCTGGTAGGTCGTCAGTCCGGCGGCGGTGAGGCCGGCGTCGGACGCGTTGACATTGGCCAGGGTTGCCAGGCGTGTTATCACGATGTAGCCCGCCTGGTTGACCGCCACCAGTCCCAGGGTCCACAGGGCCAGGTGGCCGGCTCGACCGAGACCGGAGCCCTTCCAGTCCCACCGCGGACGCCAGCGGTATCCCGCACGCACCAGGACCGGGATGAGAATGACGGCCTGCAAAGCGACGCCCAGGGTGGTGCCGATGCCCAGGATCGCGACCTGGTCGGAGGTGAGGACGCCATCCGCGGCCGCGGATGTGCCTGCGATCGCGAGGAACAGCAGGAAGGTCGCGATGGCGACGACATTGTTGAGGATGGGCGCGAACATCGGCGCGCCGAACTTGCCGCGGGAGTTGAGCACCTGACTGAACAGGGCGTAGATGCCGTAGAAGAAGATCTGCGGAAGGCATAGCCGGGCGAAGGCGGTTGCCAACTCCCGCTGGGACTCGCCGTAGGCGGACGTTGCGTAGAGATCGACCAGCAGGGGTGCGAGCAGGACGGCCGCGATGGAGAACACCAGGAGCACGACGCCGGCGAGGGTGATGAGGCGATCGGCGTACGCCGCGCCTCCGTCCGAGTCTTCTTTCATGCGCCGGACTAGTTGCGGGATGAAGACGGCGTTCAGCGCGCCGCCCACGATGAGGACGTAGAGGACATTGGGCATCGTGTTGCCCAGCGAGTAGGCGTCCGAGACGAGGTAGAAGCCCAGTGCTGCCGTGAGGGCGACGTCGCGAAGGACCCCGGTGATGCGCGAGAGGACCGTGCCCGCTGCCATGACGCTGCTCGACCCGATGAGGCCGCGAGTGGCGGCGCGCGTCTCCTCCTCGTTGATCGCGTTGAGGTCGTCGACGCTCGCCACCGGGTCCAGTGGGACATCCGGCTCCGGGAGGGGATCGCGGTCGCTCACGTCGCTTCGGGCTCCGCGGGCGTGTCCTGTCGTGGAGCACGACCACGCCCGCGCGCCCGCCGGACGATGTCGAAGGCGACGAGCAGCGCGAGGATGATGGCCGCTCCCACGACGACCCACAGGGCGGCCCTCGAATATGCGGTCGTCTGCAGGATCATCACGGCGGGCTCGCCGAACGATCGGCCGCGCTCGTCCACGAGCTGGATCGTGACGCGCAGCGGTTCGCTCCCCACGATGCGGACCGGCACCTCCAGGCTCGCGCGTCGACCCGGCTCGATCTCCACCTGGTCAAGGGGCTCGGCCGCGAGTCGTGCCGCGGGGACCCCGGTGAGTGTGACCCCGACGATGACGGAACTGTCGAACTCGTTCGCGACCGTGACCGGGACGCTCCCCTGGTCCCCGCTGAAGGTGACGTTGTCGCGCGGGACGATGTACAGCTGGGTCATCCGGGCGTCGATGGTTCGTTGGATGGTGGCGAGCAACTCGTCCGCAGCGCGCGGTCGGGTACGCCAGGCCGATGACTCGGCCCGCAGCAACGCAGCGGAGATGGGCTCGCTGATCCCGATCGGGTTGACGACCACTGAGCGGATCGAGGTGAGGTCCTCCTGGGCGTGCTTGACCTTGCTCATGTAGTCCTCATCGAGTTCCCTGGCTCGCGCCTTGCTGTCGTAGTCGGCCGCGACGCGGGACAGCGGGGGCGCAGGCAGCGCCAGGGCGTCGCCCGCGGGCACCAGGCGGGTCCACGGGGCTACCCGCAGGGAGGTGAGAAGCACCCGGAGCATGAGCGGGTCGGGGTCCCACCGGGTTGTTCCGGCGGCGGTGACCAGGTACCGAGGCTCGTCGCCGCTCTCAAGCGATACGAAGGCGAGCTCGCACAGCACCCGCTGGCGCAGGGCGATGATCTCCGAGCGATTGCCCTGGGGCATGTTGAACGCATCGAGGAGGCTGGAGTCGAGGAGCAGCGCGCGCACGGTGCCGAAGCGGGTGTCGAGGTCGGCGTAGCCCGAGGGCGTGTAGTTGACGGCGGGGAACGGGCGCAGGGCGTTGTCTCGCATGATCACCGCCTCGACCCCCGATGAGGCGAGCACGTCGAGGGTGCCCGTGCTGATGCGGCCCCCCGGTGCCCAGTAGAACGTGCCCTGTGCTGGCCTGCCGAGGCTCTCGCGGGTTACCGCGGGTGCGCTCGTCACGGCGCGAATGACATCACCGTCGAGCTTCGCTCGTTCCACGGCGTCGGCATCGATGTCGGCGTACGGGAGGGTCCACAGCGCGGGGGCCTGCCGTGGCGCACGTCCGCGGGGTCGCTCCACCTCGGACGTCGCCGTCCGGAAGTCCGCCAGCCACCGGCGGGCCGCGCCCTGCTGCGTGCCGGGGCGGATCTGTCCTTCCTCCTCCACCAGGTAGCCGGACTGCAGGTCCGCGGCAGACTGGAGCAGTTGCGGATCGACCACCCAGGTCACCAGGTCGGGCGCCGTGGCGGCCGCGTCGAGGATGCTCTCGAGCCGTCCACCTCGGTCGAGCTCGCGGGGCAGGAGGTCCCCAAGGAACACGCCGTTCGCGGTCTGGCCGGGCCAGGTGGCGAAGGGCCACAGCCAGGAAAGCTTCACCGGCGTCGTCGGGTCCGGCAGCCACGGAAGCGCGGTGTGCGCAACACCCACCGTGTCGTAGCCGGCGGGCCCCGTGCCAACCGCTTCCACGCTGAGTGCGTAGATGCCGGGGGTTGGCAGCAGGAGGTCCGCGGCCTTGACGCGGATCTCGAACCGATCGGTGCCTCCCGCGCGCAGCGTCTTGGCCACCAGTGTCTCGGTCGCGAACAGCGCATAGTCGGTGATGTCGCCTGATCCCTCGACCGCCTGGCGGATGGCGCGTCGGTCGGGCAGGGGTGCGCTGGAGAGTGACAGTCGTACCGACACCAGGCTGAGGTCGTCGAAGCCGGTGTTCGACAGGTTGCCGGTGACGATGATGGTGGAGTTAGGTCCCGGGGCGATGGGAGACAGGCCGGTGATCGCGACGCGCACGGGGCCTTCTGCGCCCTCGGCAGCCGTTGCAGTAGCGCTGTAGGACGAGGCCGCAAGGCCGGCGACCACGATGAGGAGGGTGGCCGTGGCGGTGAGGAGCCGCCTCACCCCGCATCCGCGAGGAGGTCCGGCAGCCTGTCCATGAGTCGCCGTTCGTCGGCGTAGGCGAGCCGGTCCCGCACGCCGGTGAGGGGCACCCAGGCAACCTCAACGACCTCCGCGTCCTCGTCGGACAATTCCCCCCCGGAGGCCTCCATGAGGTAGTGGTGGACGGTCTTGTGGATACGTCGGTTCTCCGCGATGAACCAGAAGTCGATCGTGCCGAGGGGGGCGAGAACCCTTCCCCGGATACCGGTCTCCTCCTCTACCTCTCGCAGAGCCGCGTCCTCGGGCGTCTCACCCTCCTCGAGGTGGCCCTTCGGCAATGACCAGACCAGCCGCCCGCGGCGGTCATGCCGCGCGATGAGTGCAGCGCGTAGCTCGGCGCCGGTGCGGTCGATGACCAGACCTCCGGCAGATGTCTCTTCCACCCGGGGCATGCGCGGGGGACGCTTCTTCGATGAGGCCCGACGGGACGGCTTAGGTGCCGAGGGTCCCGTGGGCGCCTGCGGCGCGCCGCCGGGCGATGTCTCAGGAGTGACGTTCGAGGTCTGTGAGGTCGAAGTTGCTCCTGGGTTCTGCCGGTCCCGGGAGCCGTCCATGACCTGAGGATAACCGCGCGCGGCGCCGGGGGTCGGGTGCGGCTCTCGCGGCGCCGTAGGCTCGGCCCATGTCCGGTCAGCCGGGACCGCGGACCCCCTCCGCGGCCGTGGGCCTGCTGGAGGTCATGGACGTCCTCGCCCCGCTGGCGCAGCGGTTCGTGGAGGCGGGTCACGAGGTGGCCCTCGTGGGAGGCCCGGTCCGAGATCTCATGCTGGGCCAGGGACCGGCGCAGGACCTCGACCTGACCACCAGCGCCCGGCCGGAGGCCGTCGTGAACCTGCTGGAGGGGTGGGCGGACGCCATCTGGGACGTCGGGATGCGCTTCGGCACCGTGGGAGCACGCAAGGGCGACCATCGCCTTGAGATCACGACCTACCGGACGGAGTCGTACGACGACTCCTCGCGCAAGCCCGAGGTCGCCTTCGGCGACTCCCTGTCGGGAGACCTGGTCCGTCGTGACTTCACGATCAATGCGATGGCGGTGCGCCTGCCCAGCCTTGAGTTCGTCGATCTGCACGGGGGAATGGATGACCTCCGCGATGGGATCCTGCGCACTCCGGCCACCCCCGAGCAGTCCTTCGACGACGATCCCTTGCGCATGATGCGAGCGGCTCGTTTCGTGTCCCAGCTGGGATTCGTCATCGAGCCTCTCGCGCGCGAAGCGATGGCGCGAATGGCGTCCCGCATCGACATCGTCTCGGCGGAGCGGGTGCGCGATGAGTTGGTCAAGCTCCTTCTGGGGAAGTATCCACGGCAGGGACTGGAAGTCCTCGTGGAGAGCGGGCTCGCGGAGCGGGTGATCCCCGAACTCCCCGCGCTGCAACTGGAACTGGACGAGCACCACCGACACAAGGACGTGTACCAGCACTCCCTCACGGTCATGGAGCAGGCCATCGATCTCGAGTCCACTCACTCTCCGTCAACCCCGCCCGATGTCGTCCTGCGGCTGGCCGCGCTTCTTCACGACGTAGGCAAGCCGCGGACGCGCAAGTTCGACGAGTCCGGTGGAGTGTCCTTCCACCACCACGAGGTGGTGGGGGCCCGGATGGTTCGCAAGCGACTCACCGAATTGCGGTTCCCGCAGGAAACCGTCGATGAGGTCTCGCGGCTGACGGAGTTGCACCTCAGATTCCACGGTTACGGCACGGGTGAGTGGACCGACTCTGCGGTCCGTCGGTACGTGCGTGATGCCGGGGACCTGTTGCCGCGTCTTCATAAGCTGACGCGCGCGGACTGCACGACGCGAAACCGACGGCGCGCACAGGCGCTGCAGGAGGCCTACGACGGCCTCGAGGCGAGGATCGCGGAACTCTCCGAGCAGGAGGAACTGGCCTCGATAAGGCCGGACCTCGACGGAAACGACATTATGGACATTCTCGGCATTCCCGCCGGCCCGGACGTGGGGCGGGCGTACCGCTACCTCCTCGACATCCGCCTGGACCGAGGACCGCTCGACCGCGAGGAGGCCGAGCGGGTCCTCACGGCGTGGTGGCAGGGCACGGGTGCGGCAGGGGCGGGCAGATCGGTCCCTGACTGACCCGTATCTCCCCGGGGGGTTCCCCCCTTCGCTACAGTTGCGCCCTAGGTCCCATGAGAGCCGTGAGGCGCTCTGCGGGTCCTGGTTACCAGCTAGGACATGTCCAAGTCGGCGGAGTGATTCATCGCCCCGCCGCAACAAACCCCAGAGGGGGGCTCATGAAGTTCCGCAAGATCACCGGAGTTGCTGCGGCCGCGGCACTCCTCGTCGGCGGCACCGTCGCCGTCGCGTCGTCCGCTTCCGCTGCACCCCTGGTGCCCGTGAACGGTACGACGCTCCTCATGTTCAACCCCGCGACCGTTGTGGGCCTCGTCGAGCATGACGTTCCCGCGTGGTCCATCCAGCCCAGCGGTTCGACGCTCCTCGTCGAGGGTCGTCAGGGCGCCTGGGTCGTCGAGTTCGCCATCACGGCGTTCGAGAAGGACAAGCGCTTCACCCACCTCGGTGGCGTGATGTTCACGCACACCCATCACTACGATGGGCACACCGAGGAGGTCGCGCTCTACGATCCGACCATCAACGCCGTGAAGGGGAAGGTCAGCGCCGTCCTCGTCTATGAGGGCACCGACTACGGCCGCAAGAACGTCTTCGCTATCAGCGGTGGTCGCGCGACCGCTACTGGTGCCGAGGACATCAAGGTCAAGTTCCTCCCCGGCAAGGCGGAGGCCGTCAATGAGCTCCTCGGCGTGGATGTCTTCGCGCCCGAGCAGCGCATCGGCAAGGCTGCTCTCGTCATCGTTCCCTGACGATCAGTTAGGACATAAGTGAGGGGCGGGGCCATATGGCCCCGCCCCTCACTTATGTCTGACAGAACTCATGTCTGACAGGCAACCAGGTTGACAACCCCGGTTGCTAGGCCGCGACGGGCTCGGCGTCCTGGGCTCGCGGCGCCGTGGCGCTCGCCGCCCACACCTGGACGATCGCGAGCAGCACCAGGCAGATGGCCCCACCGATAAGCGTGCGATCGACGCTGAGCTGCCCGCCCCAGACCACGATGATGACGAAGAGGACGGCCACGGCCACGCGCAGCCACCGGGCGTTTTGGGCGACCCAGGCGCCGCTGCGCGTTACCGGACCCTCGGGGATCGTGCCGCCGATCTTGCCGGCGAGTCGATTGACGCTGCCTCGGAGTGCGACTGCCCACCTTGCCTGGCAGAGGTACAGGCCCACCAGCAGCAGGATGATGCCCAGCAGCAGGGTGACCGCTGCCGCGGCGTACAGGAACTGCAGCAGGGTGTCGTAGAAGACCGTCGATGCCTGCTCGAAGGGGGTCCCGTCCAGGCTGTTGACGAACATCCCCTTGCCGATGTCCAAGGCGATGACGAGCGCGCCTCCCACCACGAGAATGGCCCCACCTATCCAGGCGACCATCCGAGGCCGGCGGCGCGCGACCACGACTGCCAGGATGAAGAGCGCCACCACGGCGAACACCAGCCAGGTCATGAGCGGCTTGGTGAAGGAGTAGAGCGTCCGGAGTTGTGCCAGCTGAGGTGACTCGAAGAGGACGACCTGCTGGTCGGCCACGGGAATGTTGATGTTCTCGGCAGCGGTAAAGCCTTGCTCGACAAGGCCCTTCTTCACGGCGTCGATGACGGAACTGATGTCGAGGACGACGTTATCCCCCTGCAGGCTGATGGCCCCGGAGTCCCGTCCCTCGAGGATGGCCAGCAGGCCCTGCTGTGCGGCAGTCGTGGCCGTGCCCCAGAGCGCAGCGAAGGCGTCGGACCGCACCAGTCGATCCACCACCTGCGCGATGAGCGAGTCGATCGCGCCGCTCACCACGGGCACGAGGGCCTTCAGCGCGGGGGCCTGCTCGATGAGGCCGCCGAAGATCTGCTGGACCAGGGCCTCGGTGTCGACCTGCTCCTCGATCTTCTGCGTGACGAACTCCGCCACGGAGTCCTGCACCTGCTCGTTGTAGGCGAGCGGCTGGACCGTCTCGGCGTATTGCTGAGTATCTGTCACGGTGCGCTGGGCCCAGAACGCGACGATGGCGATCGGGAGCAGGGCAACGGCGATGATGTAGACGATCGTGGCGGCGATCGAGCGGCCTTTCCCGGATCGCTTCGGGGGGGTGTCGGGCAGTGCCTCGGTGTCGGTCATGTGGCGAGCGTAGTGGTGCCGCCTCCCGGGGTCAGCGGTAACGGGCGTACCAGAGGGCGTTTCCGGCGATGACCACGCCGATGACGACGAAGGCAACCGGGGCCACCCCGCTCTCGGGGCAGGTGAAGGCGACGGCGGCGATGCCCACCACGAGCGCCAGGTTGACTGCGATGTCGAACAGGGAGAACACGCGGCCCAGGAAGTCGTCGTCGATCTCGCGTTGCACGAGGGTGTCCGAGGCAACCTTGGTCGCCTGGTTGGCGAAGCCCAGGGACAGGGCCGCGATGAGCAGCGGGATGAGGTTCGTGAGGTAGGCGCCGAGGAAGACGCCCGCGGTGACCAGGGGTGCGGCCTGGGCCACGGCGACCACCGACCAGGGGACGAATCCCATGGCTCTCGAGCGGCCGGGGGTCAGGACAGCGCCGAGGAGGGCCCCGAGGGCCGCCGCCCCGGTCACCAGCGCGAACTGTGTCAGGGCGGTGTCGGGGTCGGACGAGGCGTTGAAGGTGTTGCGCAGGAGCAGCAGGGCGAGCACCGTGAGCGCCCCCAGGCAGACCCGCTGGACGATGACGACGATGACGGCCCGGCCCGCGACCGGGGCCCGGATCAATTGCACGAAGCCGTCTCCGAGGCCGCGCACGACCCCGGCGAGCGTGTTGCGGACGGTGTCCTCGTCCGGGCCGAGCCGGTCCTTTCCGAGGCTGAGCGCGATGGCTCCGGCGACGGCGTACGCGAGCAGCGTGCAGCCGAGCACGACGACGCTGCCGGTGTCCCCGCCGCCCGCCAGTCCGCGGATGACCACGCCCAGGAGGCCGCCCAGGGCGGCGAAGATCGTGCCCGTCGTTGGGGCTAGCGCGTTGGCGGTCACGAGGAGAGGTCCCGCCACCACGTGCGGGAGAGAGGCGGCGAGTCCCGCGAGGACGAACCGAGCCACCCCGAGTACGACGAGGACGGAGATGGCGAGGGGCAGCCCGTCATTGCGCGCGTAGACGAACCCCGCGACGACGACCACGAGGGCCGCGCGCGCGAAGTTGGCGTAGACGAGCACCTGGCGGCGACGCCACTCATCGAGGAAGACGCCGGCAAAGGGCCCCACGAGCGAGTAGGGCAGGAACAGGATCGCGAACGCCGCCGCGACGGACGCGGCGGTGGGCTGCCGTTCAGGGGAGAAGAGGACGAACGTCGCCAGCGCCGCCTGCAGCAGGCCATCGCCGAGCTGCCCGACGATGCGGACCGCGAAGACCCGGCGGAAGTCCCGTACTGCGAGGACCGAGCGCAGATTCGCCAAGGCGCTCATGCGCTGGTGCCTCCGTCCGGATCAGGCCTCGTTGAAGTCGTCAGGGTTGGGCCCCGTGCGTCGGCCCGAGTCGAGGCTGGCGATGGCGGCCATGTCGGCATCGTCGAGTTCGAAGTCGAAGACGTCGATGTTCTCGGCGATGCGCGCCGGGGTGACGGACTTGGGCAGGACGATATTGCCCAACTGAAGGCTCCATCGCACCATGACCTGCGCCGTCGTCTTGCCATGCTTGCGGGCGACCTCGGCGATCACGAGGTCGTCGATGAGGCGACCGGAGCCCAGGGGGCTCCACGCCTCGGTGCGGATTCCAAGCCGGGTGTCGACATCGCGCATGTGAGCCTGGGGCAGCCACGGGTGCAACTCGATCTGGTTGATCGCCGGGATCACGCCGGTCTCGTCGATGATCTTGCGCAGGTGGGCCTCGTGGAAGTTGGAGACCCCGATGGAACGAGCTCGGCCCTCCTCGCGCAGCCGGATGAGCGCGCGCCAGGAATCGAGGTAGATATCGCGTGCGGGTGTGGGCCAGTGGATCAGGTAGAGGTCGACCTCGTCGATGCCGAGGAGGCCTGTGCTCTTGTCGAACGCGCGCAGGGTCTCGTCGTAGCCGTGGTCGGTGTTCCACACCTTCGTGGTGATGAACACGTCATTGCGGTCGACTCCGGACCGTCGCAGGGCCTCGCCCACACCTCGCTCGTTGAGGTAGAGGTAGGCGGTGTCGATGTGCCGGTATCCGCACTGCAGGGCCGCGAGGGCCGCGTCGACCACGACGTCGTCCGGCACCTGCCAGACGCCGAAGCCAATGACGGGGATCTCCCGACCGTCGTTCATGGTGGTGGTGGGGGCGAAGGTCATGCGCGCTCCTTGGTCGTCAGGTCGCCAGTCTCGCAGCCGCCGCCGGGCGAACCCACCTGGCATCCCCGTTGAGTGGCGGGTGGTGTCGCGCGACACGCCGTAGCGCCACGACACCACCCGCCACTCAACCAGCGCTCGACAAGCGCGCGGAGCGGGGCGTGCCTACAGTGACGGAGTGCCCGCCCCCCTCGCCGAGCGCCCGCTCGCCGTGCCGCATCCCTCGCGGCTTTCGCCCGAGGATCCGGCGTACGACGAGATCCTGTCGGTGCACGCGCGCGCCATGGCGGCGGGGGAGCCGGGCTACCTCGACCCGGCGAGCGGGCTCTACGTGATGACCGCCGCCTACCACGCCGATCGGGGAGCCTGCTGCGGGAACGGCTGCCGGCATTGCCCGTACGTGGCGTGACCGGTCGGTGGTCCAGACGGCGGGCATCAGGGCCGAAGCTCGCCTAGGGTGACGGGGTGGCCGAGCCCCGAACCAGCGCGACCCGCGGATCCCGCGTGGTCGGTGCCTCCGGTCGGCCCAAGCCCGAGCAGTCCGCGCCGGAGGCCGTGGAGGACCCTACGGCGCCGCGGCGCCTGGTGAGCTACGCGCTGCAGCGGCGGGCCGTGCTGCAGAACCTCTACTCGGGGAAGGTCTTCAACGGGTTCGACATCTGCGACGCCGATCCCTACCTGCTGCGCGCCGCGAAGTTCCACGGCGTCATCTCGGAGGACTCGTGCCCCGTATGCCGGCTGGCGGGGGAGGACGTCCCGCTGACGCACATCACGTACGCGTACGGCGACCAGCTTGGCCATGTGTCGGGCTCGGCGTTGGACCCCGATCGCCTACCTGAACTTGCCCGGGCGCACGGGGAGTTCCGGGTGTACGTCGTCGAGGTGTGCCGTTCCTGCCACTGGAATCACCTTGTCGTGAGCTATGCGCTCGGCGACGGGCAGCCGCGCAAGGCGCCGGCCAAGCCTCGAGACCTCCTCGACTGACTCCTGCGCCACCCTGAGCTACGACAGCGCCGCGGCCGCCGACCGTGGTAGCACGGGAGATGGGCTCCTCCGATTGCTCCCCGGGGAGGCTGATCCCTACTGTCGAGCCCTCTCCTCTGGAAGGACTCGCGTGCGTCTTCGTCATACCGCGGTAGGCCTGTCCGTCGTCGCCCTGACCCTCGTCGTCGGGGTGCCCGTGACCGGTCAGGCGGCGCCAGCACCTCAGGCGTCTCCAGCACCACAGGCAGCGAGCGCAGGGCCAGCGGCCTCCGCTCCGTCGGGCAGGGCGCTGGTGCGAATCGATGGCGGCACGGCGCGGGTGAAGAAGCTGGGCAAGCGCCACTACCGGCTCATCGTTCCGACGACGGCGAAAGTCACCTGGGCGGGCGAGGTGACCGGGAAGGGCCTGCGCGTCGGGACTTTCACGCAGAGCGGTCTCATCAGGGGATGGCAGCGCCTGGGTCATCGCGTCGGAGCCCGGGTCACGGCCACGATCACCTGGCAGTCACCGGAGGGGACGACAGTGACATCCGTTGGCGGCCTGGGCGCACCTAAGCGCGACGGCAAGGGGCACCTCGTCTTCACGGCGAGGATGCGCGATCGGCTGCCCGCGACCCTGTCCGGCTTCAGCATCAACGTCCAGCGGGCTCAGGGCCGGACACCGCGTTACGACGTGGAGTTCTCCCCCACGCCCCTCACCGCGTCCATGGCTATGACCGCTGCTGCGGGGGGCGACCAGTCCGCGAGTGCGTACTTCGTGACGCTGAACTCCGACGGGTCAGTGGCGGGCAACTGCGACTTCAGCCAGGGCCAGCCGTCAGGTGCCGTCACCCCGGCCAACCCGAAGTCGTTCAGCGGTGACGGTGTCATCAACTACACCTTCGGCCCAGCCGCCTGCGCCGACGTCTCGATGGTCGCTCGTGAGCCCGTCAACAACCTGCCCACGAAGCTTCAGTACAGCCCCGCAACCTCCACGAACGGTCACACGGTCATCGATGCGTTCATCTACTTCACGGCGCCGAGCGCGACCGAGACGGAGAAGGACGGCACCTTCTACTTCGTCCAGACCGTGGCGTCGTGGGGGCACAACGGCTCGGGCGCCTGCCCTGTCCTTCCCACCTATCCCTGCTCGTAGCTGGCGCCAGAACATCGGCCGCGGACGCCGCGTCGAATTCCGGCGCGAGGGAGCCGGCCCTCCTCACACCACGCGGGAACCGCCGTCGGTCGTGACGCGTCCCACTCGCGGCGCGCCGTACCCCTGCTCGGACTCGCGGCGCGTGATCATGGAAGGCCGTTCGCGCGAGGAGGACCACCGTGGCAGGCAGGCACAGCGCTCCGCGGCATGTCCGCGCCGCTGAGCCCGTCGACGATCCCCCGCGGAAGAAGCATTGGTTCCGGCGCATCTTCCTCACCCTGCTGGTGCTCGGCCTGCTGGGCCTGGGCGCCTTCGCGCTTGCGGTCTTCCTCACGCCGATCCCGGACCCGAACGAAGTTGCGGCGAGCGAGGCCACGGTCGTCTACTGGGCCGACGGCGAAACCGAGATCGGCCGGCTCGGTGATGCCACCCGTCGGAGCGTGGCCCTCGATGACATCCCGATCGATGTGCAGCACGCCGTCCTCGCGGCCGAGGACCGCGACTTCTACGAGCATGGCGGCTTCTCCCCCGTCGGCATCGGCCGGGCGGTGTGGAACAACCTGCGCGGTGGGTCGCTCCAGGGCGGCTCCACGATCACCCAGCAGTACGCCAAGAACGCCTACCTGAGCTCTGAGCGCTCGTTCACGCGCAAGGCGAAGGAACTCATCCTCGCTGTCAAGTTGGACCAGACGGTCTCGAAGGAGGACATCCTCGAGGACTACCTCAACACGATCTACTTCGGCCGCGGCGCGTACGGCATCGAGGCAGCGTCGCTCGCCTACTTCGGCACGTCGGTGAGCAACCTGGACTACCAGCAGGGCGCGATGCTCGCCTCGCTCATCAAGGCCCCCAGCGCCCTGGACCCGGCGGTCGACAAGAAGGGTCTCAAGGCACGCTGGAAGTACGTCCTCGACACCATGGCCCAGGAGGGATGGCTCAGCGAGAAGCAGCGCACCGGGGCCACATTCCCCGACGTGATCAAGCCGCGCACGTCGAATCGGCTGGGGGGGCAGGGCGGCGACCTCCTGGAGGCGGTCCAGGCCGACCTGCGCGACCTCGGGTACACCGACCAGGAGATCGCCGCGGGGGGACTACGCATCGTGACGACGTTCGACCCCGCGGCGCAGGCAGCCGCCGAGGAGGCGGTGACGAACGTGGGCCCGACCGAGGGCACGGAGGGCCTGCGCATCGGCCTGGCGGCCATCCGACCGGGCACCGGAGAGGTCGTGGCCCTGTACGGCGGGCCGGACTTTGTGACCGACCCCATCAACAACGCGACGCGCCCGTTCGCGCAGGGCGGTTCCACGTTCAAGCCATTCGCCCTCACTGCGGCGCTGGAGGACGACATCGGCCTGGGTTCGGTCTGGGACGGCAACTCCCCGGTCGACATCCAGGGATACAACGTGCACAACTACGGCGACGAGTCGTTCGGGGAGGTGGACCTCCTTACCGCGACCGCGCGATCCATCAACACTGCATACGTCGCGGTCGAGGCTGATGTGGGAGTCGACCGGGTGGCGGATGCGGCGTACCGCGTCGGGCTGCCGGAGACCACGCCTGGCGGTACCCCCGACAACCTCGACCTCACGTTCGTGCTGGGAACAGCGTCGCCGTCGGGGCTGGACATGGCGTCGGCATACTCGACGTTCGCCGCACGCGGGGAGCGTGCCACTCCGACGACGGTGAAGCAGGTCTTCGGGAACAACGGCGGCCTGCAGTACGAGTGGCAGCCCGACATCGAGCGCGTCATCGACACGGAGGTGGCTGACACGGTCAACGAGGCCCTCCAGGCTGTCGTCGGCTGGGGTACCGCGACGGGAGCGCAGGAGTTGGGTCGGCCGGCCGCCGGCAAGACGGGCACGAGCAATGAGAACAAGTCGATGTGGTTCGTGGGTTACACCCCGCAGTTGTCCACCGCGGTGCTGATGGCCCGCGAGGACGCGGAGGGCAACCCGATCTCCCTGGACGGCATTGGCGGAGGGGCGCCGGCGTACGGCGGCGGTTCCTACCCGGTGGCCATCTGGACCGCGTTCACGTCCGCGGCGCTGGCAGCGCTGCCCGTCGAGGAGTTCGCCGACGCGCCCGCGCCGGCACCTTCGCCGACGGCTTCGCCCACCGAATCCCCCTCGCCCACCGACTCGCCGACCCCGACGGAGTCTCCATCGCCCACCGAGTCACCGTCCCCGACTCCGGAGCCGGAGCCGACCGACTCCCCGACCCCGGAGCCCACACCGCAGCCCACGGACTCCCCGACGCCGGAGCCCACGCCGACACCGGAGCCGACGGTCTCTCCGACCCCGGAGCCGACACCCACGCCCGAGCCCACCGAGTCGCCGGCGGCCGAAGGGGGCTAGAAGGGGGCTAGAAGGTATCGGTGACGTCGGCGACAGTCGGGGAGACCGCGGCGATGAACGCATCTGCCGACAGCGCCACGGCGACGTTGCGCACTCCGGTCCCCAGCGT
>JAPOJD010000214.1 GCA_029978585.1 Actinomycetota bacterium | reverse complement strand
TACACCCCGGCGGGCGTCGTCGAACTCCACTCCGAGGCCCGGCCCACGCCCTCCGAGCCGACGTACGCGGGGACCGGTCCCAGCATGCGGACGTAACCGCCCTTGCGGCCGCTCCACTTCCAGGCCTCGAGGATGCCCTGGGTGGACCAGCGGTCCTCGACGCGCACCGTGACGACCTGTGCATGCCCGCCGGGGGCCGCGGGGACCGCTCGCACGGACGCCTGAGAGGCGTGTCGCTCGGCGACCGGCGGCGAGGCGGAGGAGGGCGCGGCGAGGAGCATCGCCGATGCCGCGACGGCGGTTGTCGCGCTGAGCGAGATCAGGGCAAGGCGGCGGATCACGCCACCAGGGTACGTCGCGGACGGCTAGGCATTCACGGTGAGCGAGATGGGCGCGTCGATTCGCTGGCGGCCCTCGTGGGTGATGCGGTACGCCGACTGCCTCCCGCGCACGCTCCACTCCCATGACCGCTCACCGTCCGGGTCTCCCGCCGGCGGTTCGGCCACGAGCGCGGTGTCCTCGTCGATGCCCAGCACGACGCTTCCCGCGGCGATGAGAGGCCGCAGCGCCATGTCGGGCATCCAGCGCGTGTAGCGGTCGAAGTGGGGGAGCACCCGAGCCTGGGGGACGACGGCGAGTCCGTCGGTCCCGCCGGAGCGGGGATGGCGGAAGTTCGGGACGTATCCCCCGAGTGCCATGGCCCCGGCGCTGCAGCCTGCCAGCCCGGCTCCCCGGCGCCAGGCCTCCTCAATCGCGCGCCACACCAGCGTGCCGCGCAGGGTGTTGGCGAGGAACGAGGGATTGCCCCCGGAGAGGTACACGAGGCCAGCCCCCGGGATCAGGTCCGCCCAGCGCGGGTCATCCGCGTCATCCCGGTCGCGCACATCGACGACCACCTGCCGAGCTCCCAGTCGCTCCGCGGCATCACGGCCGAGGCCGTGCCAGTGATCGAGGCTCGATTGGCCCTCGGGAGCGGCAGCCGTCGCCAACTGCACGTACACGCGCGGCTGCTCGCCGAAGAGCCACTCCTCGACCGGCTGCATCACCGGGAGGTATTCCCCGCTGCCGACGAGGGCTATGCGGCCGGGCATAGGGGAACGCTATCGGCTAGGCAGGGGCCCCGGCGAACTCGCAGAAGGCGTCGTAGGCGCGGGGCCCGTAGATCGTGGCCGGACCGCCGTTCATGAGGATGGCGACGCCGATGGCCTCAGCCGCCTCCTCCCGTGTCGCGCCTGCCTGGGCCGCGGCCCGCGCATGGGAGGCGATGCACCCGTCGCACTGCTGTCCGACGGCGATGGCGAAGGCCATGAGTTCCTTCGTCCGCTGGTCGAGAGCACCCGGCGCGAAAGCGGCATGGTGAAGCTGGCGGAAGCCGTCGTACACATCGGGAATGGCCCTGCGCAGCTCGCGGGTGAGCGGAGCCAGATCGTCGAGAACGGTCTTGCCATGGTCGTGGCTCATGGTTTCATGATACCCCCAGGGGTACCTGGCCCAGCCGCCCTCTCGGGGCCCTACGGGGCCGGATCCTCCCGGGTGCCCTCGATGAAGGCGTCCTTGAGGGACTTGGCGTAGTCACCGGCCTGGTTGGCCAGCTCACCGGCCTTGCTCGTGACCTCGCCGGCGAGATCTTCGACGCCAGCCTCGGCCTGGTCGGCCGCGCCCTCGGCCTTGAGCTTGTCGTTGCCGGTCAGGGCGCCCGCGGCCTCCTTCAGGCGGCCCTTGATGTCCTGGAGCCGAGGATCCATGCATTCCTCCCATGCCGGGGCCACCGCCACGTCGGTCCGATGGGTCCAGGGTAGTGCCGCCTGGGGCACCCGGTGGGCCGTCCGGCCTCCATCGGTTTGCCCTCGCGGTTTGCACTCGGGGGCCGAGAGTGCTAAAACTGTGTTAGCACTCGAGCAGTCCGAGTGACAGTAATCAGACAGTCATCAGGTCGGTGAGGGCCCGTTGGATGCGGGTCCGTCCGTCGCGGGCGCCGGCCACCGCAGGGAGGCACGGCCTCCTGGGAGGCATGCGCTTCCCCGGTAGTTCTGGGAGGAACTCCACCCCATGGCAAAGATCATTGCGTTCGATGAAGAGGCCCGTCGGTCGCTCGAGCGGGGCATGAATGTACTCGCCGACGCCGTCAAGGTCACTCTCGGCCCGAAGGGCCGCAACGTCGTCCTGGAGAAGAAGTGGGGAGCCCCCACGATCACCAATGACGGCGTCTCCATCGCGAAGGAGATCGACCTCGAGGACCCGTACGAGAAGATCGGGGCCGAGCTGGTCAAGGAGGTCGCCAAGAAGACCGACGACGTCGCTGGCGACGGCACCACCACCGCCACCGTTCTCGCCCAGGCGCTCGTCAAGGAGGGCCTGCGCAACGTTGCCGCAGGCGCCAATCCGATGGCCCTGAAGAAGGGCATCGAGAAGGCGGTTGACATCGTCAGCGCCCAGCTGCTCGAGATGGCCAAGGACGTCGAGACCAAGGAGCAGATCGCTTCCACCGCCGCGATCTCAGCGGGCGGTGACATGGAGGTCGGCGAGCTCATCGCCGAGGCCATGGACAAGGTCGGCAAGGAAGGCGTCATCACCGTCGAGGAGAGCAACACCTTCGGTCTCGAGCTTGAGCTCACCGAGGGCATGCGCTTCGACAAGGGCTACATCTCGCCCTACTTCGTCACTGACCCTGAGCGCATGGAGGCGGTCCTCGAGGATCCCTACATCCTCATCGTCAATTC
>JAPOJD010000237.1 GCA_029978585.1 Actinomycetota bacterium | reverse complement strand
CGGCCGATGATCCGTCGCGTCGAGCGTGCCCTGGCGGAGGGCTCGGCGGGGAAGCACCGGCCGACGGGAGTGTGAAGCGCCCTGATCGCGCCGGAAATCGCCAAGAACCGCGGTCTCTAGTTGTCGATTTCGGGCGCTGATCCACGGCAGTGGGCTGCAGGGTGCGAGGGCTAGGACTCCTCCAGCCAGCACTTTGCCCGCTCGACGGCACGCCGCCACCGGCGGTGGTCGGCCTCCCCGTCGGCCTGGGGGGTGAAGACCCGGTCAGTACGCCGCGCCGCCACGAGTTCCTGCTCCTCGCTCCAGACACCGGTGCCGAGCCCGGCGAGGAACGCTGCCCCGAGGCCGGTCGTCTGCAGCTCGGCCGAGCGGTCGACGGGGATGCGCACCTGGTCTGCCTGGATCTGGCAGAGAAGGTCATTGGCTGCCGCGCCGCCGTCCACCGCGAGGCGCGGCAGTGTCACTCCGCCCTCCTCGGCCATGAGATCGACGACATCGCGCACCTCGAACGCGATGGCCTCCAGCGTCGCTCGAACGAGGTGAGCGCGCGTGGTGCCGCGCGTGATGCCGAGGATGGTGCCGCGCGCGTACGGATCCCAGTCCGGTGCGCCGAGGCCCGTGAGCGCCGGCACGAAGACCACGCCGCCGCTGTCGGGGACGGATTCCGCAAGGGCCTGAGTCTCGCTCGCGCTCGCGATGATGCCGAGCCCGTCGCGCAGCCATTGCACGGCCGCGCCGGTCACGAAGACGGCCCCTTCCAGTGCGTACGACAGGGATCCGTCCGGCCGCCCGAGGGCGACGGTCGTGAGCAGCCCGGAGGACGAAGGCACCGCGCGCGCCCCGGTATTGACGAGGAGGAAGGAGCCGGTGCCGTACGTGCACTTCGCGTCGCCCTCGGCGAACCCTGCCTGCCCGACGAGGGCCGCCTGCTGGTCGCCGGCGATGCCCGCAATGGGGATGTCGAGCCCGAGGAAGGCAGCGGGATCCGTTCGCGCGCACTCCCCGTACGACGGCACGATCTCGGGCATGGCATCGAGTGGCACCCCCAGCAGCGCGGCGAGTTCGGGACTCCAGGTGCCCGAGTGGATGTCGTAAAGGAGTGTCCGCGATGCGTTCGTGGGATCGGTGACGTGATGCAGCCCGCGTGACATGCGCGCGATGAGGTAGGAGTAGATGGTGCCGATGGCAACGCGGCCGGAGGTGACCTGTCCCCACGTCACCGGGTCATGGCGGGAGACCCAGGCGATCTTCGTCCCCGAGAAATAGGGGTCCAGCCGCAGACCGGTGCGCTGCGTCACCTCGGCCTCGTGCCCGCCGTTGCGCAGTTCCTCGCAGAGGGAGGCTGTTCGCCGGTCCTGCCACACGATCGCGCGCCTAGCCGAGCCGAGCGTCTCCCGGTCCCAGAAGCACACGGTCTCGCGCTGGTTGGTGATGCCGATCGCGGTGGGCGGTTCGGGAGCCGCGGCGAGCGCATCCTGCGTTGCACCGAGCGTGGCCGTCCAGATCTCCCCGGGGTCGTGCTCCACCCACCCGTCCTGCGGGAAGTGCTGCGGGAACTCCCGGTAGCCGCGCGCGACGATCCGCGTGTCCCGATCGACGACGAGCGCCGTGACGCCCGTCGTCCCGGCATCGATGGACAGGATGGTCATGGACGGGACTGTAACGCCGTCGCCTGTAACAGCGTCGCAACATTGCTAGGCTAGGGTTTCGCGCATGCGCGTAGGTGTCCTCACCGGGGGCGGAGACTGCCCCGGACTCAATGCTGTGATCAGGGCCGTCGTCCGCAAGGGCGCGAAGGAGTACGGCTACGAATTCCTTGGCTTCCGCGACGGGTGGAAGGGCCCGCTGGAGGGCGTCACCATGCCCCTCGACGTGCAGGCCGTGCGGGGCATCCTGCCGCGTGGCGGCACGATCCTCGGCTCGTCCCGCACCAACCCGATGAAGGTCGAGGGCGGCGTCGAGCGCATCGAGGCCAACCTCGCTGAACTCGGGGTGGACGCCCTCGTGGCAATCGGCGGGGAGGACACCCTGGGCGTGGCAACGCAGTTGGCCGAGCACGGCCTGCCAGTGATCGGCGTTCCCAAGACCATCGACAACGACCTCAACGCCACTGACTACACCTT
>JAPOJD010000027.1 GCA_029978585.1 Actinomycetota bacterium | reverse complement strand
CTGCGCACGATGAGGTAGACGCCGGCCGTGACCATGGTGGCCGCGGGGATAAGGGCGGACACGGGGGTCGGGCCCTCCATCGCATCGAGCAGCCAGGCCTGGAGCGGGAACTGCGCGGACTTGCCGCACGCGGCCAGGAGGAGCAGCAGGCCGATCCAGGTGAGGGTGGACTCGCTCGCCTGCCCGGCCTGGGCGAACACCGAGTCGAAGGACACGGTGCCGAACGTGACGAGGATGAGCATGATCGCCAGGCTCAGTCCGACGTCGCCGATGCGGTTAATGACGAACGCCTTCTTCGCCGCGGCGGCCGCACTGGGCTTGTACTGCCAGAAGCCGATGAGCAGGTACGACGCCAGGCCCACGCCCTCCCAGCCGACGTAGAGGAGGAGGTAGTTGTCCGCGAGGACCAGCAGCAGCATGGCCGCGATGAAGAGGTTCAGGAAGCCGAAGAACTTGCGCCGGTTGGCGTCGTGCTCCATGTACCCCAGTGAGTACACGTGGATGAGGGAACCGACGATGGTGATCAGGAGCACGAACACCATGGACAGCTGGTCAAGTTGGAGAGCGAACTCGGCCTGGAAACTGCCGACCATCACCCATGAGTAGAGGCTCTGGCCGATCGCCCGCTCATCGGCGGGCAGGGCCATCATGCTCACCAGCAGGGCGATGGCGTAGCCCGCGGCCGCGATGACGGTGAGGCAGCCGAGATAGGGGCCCCACCGGTTCGTACGACGACCGCCGAGGAGGAGCACGGCGGCCCCGAAGATCGGCAGGGCCAGCAGGACCCACAGGTAGGCGAAGACTCCGCTCGCGGGCGCGAGAGGCTGGAGCACGGGCGCGCTGTCAGACAGCATCGCAGCGCCGGTCCCGATCACGGCGTCTCCTTGTCTTGGTCACGGCGCTGACGCGGTGTCAGCGCCGTCGCGTTGTCAGTACTTCAGCAGGTTCGGTTCGTCGATCGACGCGGAGCGCCGAGAACGATAGATGGTCACGATGATGGCGAGGCCCACCACCACTTCGGCGGCCGCCACCACCATGACGAAGAAGGCGATGACCTGGCCCTCGAGGTTGCCGTGCATCCTCGCGAAGGTCACGAAGGCGAGGTTGGCGGCATTGAGCATGAGCTCGATGGACATGAACACGACGATCGCGTTGCGGCGGACGAGCACTCCGATGGCGCCCAGCGTGAAGAGGACGCAGGCGAGCACGACGTAGTTCTCCGGGCTCATTCGGGCTCCCCGGGGGAGGTGCCGGGATCGTCGGCCACGGGGTAGTCGGTCTGGCCCATGGCGTCGTGCCCCGCGGCGAGGGCCGCGGTCTCCTCGACGGCCGCGGCGTTGATCGGGCGCAGGTCCCCGCGGGCCCGGAGCGGGGCCGGGACGGTGATCTCCGACAGGGTGCCATCGGGCAGGAGGCCGGGGGTGTCGACGGCGTTGTGACGCGCGTAGACGCCGGGGTTGGGAAGGGGGGTGACGTGCGCCCCGGTCTTGACCCGCTCCTCGGACAGTTCCTTCTGGGTCTTCCGCGCGGTCCAGCGCTCGCGATGGGCGAGTACCAGCGCGCCCACGGCCGCGGTGATGAGCAGTGCCGCGACCACTTCGAAGGCGAGGACGTAGTCCGAGAAGAGCAGCCACGCAAGCCCCTGCACATTGCCTCCGTGCAGGGCGTTCGCCTCATCGAGCCCCACCACGGCGACGCCGCCCAGCGAGCTCGCCATCCCCGCGACCAGGAGGACGCCGACTCCCACGCCCAGCACGATGGCCGCGATGCGCTGGCCCCGCAGGGTCTCCACGAGCGAGTCGGAGGAATCGACACCCACGACCATGAGCACGAAGAGGAACAGCATCATGACGGCACCGGTGTAGACGATCACCTGCACCATGCCCAGGAACGGCGCCGCATTGGCGATGTAGAGCACCGCCAGGCTGATCATCGTGAGCGCAACCCAAAGGGCACTGTGCACGGCGCGCCGGGAGAGGATCAGGCCCAGGGCTCCGGTCACGCTGAGGATCGCGCACACCCAGAACACGATGGCCTCGCCCGTGGTGGGCTCGACCTCGCTCATGCGGACTCCTCCTGCGCCTCGACGACCGCCTCCTCGCGAGCGACGGCCCCGGAGACCTTACCGGCGTAGTAGTCCTGCTCCGTCATCCCCGGCACCATGGCGTGGGGCGGGGCCACCATGCCGGGCAGCAGCGGGGCCAGGAGCTCCTTCTTCTCGAAGATCAGGTCGGCCCGGTTGTCGTCGGCGAGTTCGTAGACATTGGTCATCGTGAGCGCCCGGGTGGGGCACGCCTCGATGCACAAGCAGCAGAAGATGCAGCGCAGGTAGTTGATCTGATAGACGCGCCCGTAGCGTTCCCCCGGCGAGAACCTCTCCTCGTCGGTGTTGTTGGCGCCCTCGACGAGGATGGCGTCCGCCGGACAAGCCCAGGCGCACAACTCGCAGCCCACGCACTTCTCGAGGCCGTCGGGCCAGCGATTGAGCTGGTGCCGGCCGTGGTAGCGGGGCTTGGGCGGGAAGCGCACCGCCTGTTCGGGGTACTGCTCGGTGACGACCTTCTTGAACATCGTCTTGAAGGTCACGCCGAAGCCGCTTACTGCAGAAGGCAACTCAGGCATCGCCATCACCCTCCTTCGGATGCTCGGACTCCGACGACACCGTGTCAACGGCCGAGGTCGTGTCCTTCGGAACCGCGGAGCCGGGGACGGTGGCGCCGGCCATGGCCCGGCGGGAGCGGTAGGCGAACTCCTGGCCGGGCAGCGGTGGGACGGGGTACCCGCCGGCGTACGGGTCGAAAGGCTCGGCCAGCTGACGCGCCGCCTCGCGCAGGTCGGCCTCCTCGCGGCGCTGCTGGCGGATCTGCAGGACCCAGGAGCCCACGACGAAGACGATGAGGACACCGGCGCCCACGAGCAGGAGCTGCTGCGTGGAGAACGAGTACTCGTTGCGCACGACACGGGCCGCCGACACGATGACGATCCACACAAGCGAGGCAGGGATCAGGATCTTCCACCCGAAGCGCATGAACTGGTCGTAGCGCAGTCTCGGCAGGGTGGCGCGGAGCCAGATGAAGAGGAAGATGAAGACTTGCACCTTGATCAGCCACCAGAGCATCGGCCACCAGCCGGTGTTGGCGCTCTCCCACAGGGACAGCGGCCACGGGGCGATCCAGCCACCGAGGAACAGGGTCGTCGCCAGGGCGGAGACCGTGACCATGTTGATGTACTCGGCGAGGAAGAACAGGGCGAACTTCAGCGAGGAGTACTCGGTGTGGAAACCGCCGACGAGTTCGCCCTCGGCCTCCGGTAGGTCGAATGGCGCGCGGTTGGTCTCGCCGACCATCGCTGTCACGTAGATCAGGAACGACGGCAGCAGGATCACGGCGTACCAGATCGGTTCCTGAGCGGCCACGATCTGCGACGTGGACATGCTCCCCGCGTAGAGGAAGACGGCCACGAACGACATCGACATGGCGAGCTCGTAGGAGATCATCTGCGCCGAGGAACGCAGGCCGCCGAGGAGCGGGTACGTCGATCCCGATGACCATCCGGCGAGGACGATGCCGTAGATGCCGATGGAAGCGATGGCGAGGACGTAGAGCACGGAGACAGGGAAGTCGGTGAGTTGCAGCGGTGTCTCGACGCCGAAGATGCTCACCATCGGCCCGAAGGGGATGACCGCGAAGGCCAGGAAGGCCATGGTCGCGGAGATCACGGGGGCGATCCAGTAGACGGCGCGGTGTGCCGTCTTGGGGATGATCTCCTCCTTGAGGGCGAGCTTGATCCCGTCCATGAGGGACTGCAGAAGACCGAACGGGCCCACGCGGTTCGGACCGATGCGGTTCTGCATCCGCGAGACGACGCGGCGCTCCCACCAGATCGTGAAGAGCGTGAGGAGCACGAGCATCACGAAGATGGCGAGGACCTTGAGGAGGATGAGCCACCACGGGTCGTTGAACGTCATCTCGTTCACGCGGCACCTCCCGTGACGCTGACGGCGGAGCCGTGGCGGAGGCCGAGAGCCTGCAGGTCGCAGCCCTCGGAGTACAGGGGCGCCCAGACGGTGCCGTCCGCGACATCGTCGATGCGCAGGGGGAGTTCCACGGATCCGCGGTCGCTCGCGAGCATCACGGTGGACCTTCCGGCGACTCCCAGGGCCGTCGCGGTGGACTCGGACATCACGGCCTCGACCGGGCGCGCCGTGGCCGCAAGGTGCGGCTCGTCCTCCTGCAGGCGACCGCGGTCCAGCAACAGCCGCCAGGTGGCGAGCGCTGTTCCCTCTGTCGAGGCGGCGGGCCGGTCGTCCGGCGCCGACGGTCGGGGGCCGTTCCATCGACCCAGCGCGTCCATCTCAGCGCGCAGCGAGCCTACGTCGCCACTGCCGATGGGCGCATCCATCACGTCGGCGAGCATCGCGAGGGCGCGCGCGTCGGTGATGGTCTGCGCGCCGCGGACGGCCGCCGAGAAGGGCTTCGTGCGGCCCTCCCAGTCGGTGAAGGACCCGGCCTTCTCGCTCACCACGGCGACCGGGAAGACCACGTCGGCCTGCTCGGTGACCTCGGAGTGGTGCGTCGCGAAGGATACGAGGAACGGCACGCCCTCCAGGGCGCGGCGAAGGTCGTCGGCCCGCGGGTCATCGGCCACGTCGAGGCCCGAGATCACCAGGGCGTCGTACACGCGCGGCTCATCCCGCGCGGCACGACCGACGTCGGAGAGGACCTCGTCGATGACCTGCGCTGAGGAACGGCCCGGCGCCGAGGGCATCGCGTCTGCCGGGATCCTCCAGGCTGCGGCCACCTCGGCACGCGCCTGGGGGTTGTCCACCGGCCGGCCCCCGGGCAGCAGGCCCGCGAGCGCGCCGACGTCGAGAGCCCCGCGCTCCCCCGCGCGGCGGGGAACCCAGCCGAGCCGAGCTCCGGTCGATGCGGACAGCGCTGCGGCCGCGGAGAGCGCGCCGGGCACGCCGGCGAGTCGCTCGCCCACGAGGATCACTGCACCGGGGGTCGACAGTTGCGCGACCAGCCCCGGATCTGCCTGCGACAGCCCCGCGAGTCCGGAAGCCTCGTCGCCGGGCCGACACGGCAGCCACCGAGCCCGCATCTTGTCGGTGCCCCGCGTGCGTACCGGGGACATCACGACGACGGGTACGGAGTTCTTGCGGGCCGCCCGACGCAGCCGCAGGAAGATGATCGGCGACTCGTCCTCGGGCTCGAGCCCGACGAGCAGGACCACGGGTGCCCTATCGAGGTCGGCGTACGTCGGGCCCATCGGCATCCCCGCGACCTGCGAGGCAAGGAATCTCGCCTCCTCGTCGCTCGACACCCGGGTGCGGAAGTCGATGTCATCGGTGCCGAGAGTCACCCGCGCGAACTTGGAGTACGCGTAGGCGTCCTCGCGCGTGAGGCGACCCCCGGTGAGGACGGCGGTGCGACCACGAGCTTCCGCAAGCCCGCGTGCCGCGATGTCGAGCGCTTCCGGCCACGACGCAACGCGCAGGCCTCCAGACTCGCGAACGAGGGGCGTCTCGACGCGCCCGCGGTCGAGGTACTGGAAGGCGAAGCGGCCCTTGTCGCAGTTCCACTCCTCGTTGACCTCGGGATCGTCCCAGGCGAGGCGCCGGTTGACGACACCGCGGCGGACGTCGGTGCGCAGGGAGCACCCCGACGCACAGTGCTCGCACGTCGTCGGAGTGCTCACGAGGTCGAAGGGCCGCGCGCGGAAGCGGTAGAGCGAGCTCGTCAGCGCTCCCACCGGGCAGATCTGGATGGTGTTGCCGGAGAAGTAACTGTCGAACGGCGCATCCGGCCCGATCCCTACCTGCTGCTCAGCGCCGCGCTCGAGGAGTTCCAGCATGGGGTCCCCGGCGATCTGCTCTGCGAACCGAGTGCAGCGCGCGCAAGACACGCAGCGCTCGCGGTCAAGCAGGATCTGGGCGCTCATGTTGATGGGCTTCGGGAAGGTGCGCTTGTGCCCTTCGAAGCGCGACGTGCCGCGGCCCGCGGTCATGGCCTGGTTCTGCAGGGGACACTCCCCGCCCTTGTCGCAGATGGGGCAGTCGAGGGGGTGGTTGAGGAGCAGGAACTCCATCACCCCCTCCTGAGCCTGGTCGGCCATCTCGGAGGTCCGCTGGGTGCGCACCACCATGCCGTCCGTGACCGTGATGGCGCAGGCCGGTTGGGGCTTGGGGTTGCCCTCGATCTCGATGAGGCACATGCGGCACGCGGCTACCGGGTCGAGCAGGGGGTGGTCGCAGAAGCGCGGGATCTCGATGCCCATGAGTTCGGCCACGCGGATGACGAGCGTGCCCTTGGGAACCCTCACGTCGATGCCGTCGACCGTGACGGTGACGACATCGGCCGGCTGCACTGCGGCCGACTGCTCGGCGACGGTCATCGCGCACCCACCGCAGAGAAGACGTAGCCAGCGGCCGGCGGGTAACTCTCGTCGACCGGGGTCCGCGTCGCCGCGACGAACTCGTCGCGGAAGAGCTTGACCGCGGCGGGGTACGGCGTCGCCGCTGCGTCACCGAGGGCGCAGAAGGACCGCCCCATGATGTGGCCGCACACCTCGTTGAGGAGGTCGAGGTCGGCGTCCTGGCCGTGGCCGTGCTCGAAGCGCTCGAGCACCTCGGTGATCCAGTACGTTCCCTCCCGGCAGGGAGTGCACTTGCCGCACGATTCGTGCTTGTAGAACTCCAGCCAGCGGGTCACGGACTTGACGACGCTGATCGTCTCGTCGAAGACCATCGGCGTGCCCGTGCCGAGCATGGTGCCGATCTCGGCCATCGCCTCATAGGTCATTGGGGTGTCGAGATGCTCCTCGGTGAGCATGGGGACCGACGAGCCACCGGGAATCCAGAACTTCACGCGGCCGCCGTCGCGTACGCCACCGGCGTACTCGAGAAGCTCGCGCATGGTGATCCCGAGCGGTGCTTCGTAAATGCCCGGCCGGACGACGTGGCCGGATACGGAGAACACCTTGAATCCCGGGGACTTCTCCGTGCCGAAGAGCCGGAACCACTCCACGCCGTTGTTGATGATCCACGGGATGTTCGTGATCGTCTCGACGTTGTTGACGACCGTGGGGACGCTGTACAGGCCAGCGACCGCCGGGAAGGGCGGCTTCAGCCGAGGCTGGCCGCGGAATCCTTCGAGCGAGTCGAGGAGGGCGGTCTCCTCCCCACAGATGTAGGCGCCAGCCCCGGAGTGGACCGTGACACGCAGGTCGAATCCGCTGCCGAGGATGTTGGTGCCGATGTAGCCGGCCTGCTCCGCCTCACGAACGGCGGCGGCGACACGGCGGATCGCCTGGGGCACTTCACCGCGGATGTAGATGAAGGCATGGTTCGCCCGGATGGCATACGCGGAGATGATGACGCCCTCGACGAGGGCGTGGGGGTTGGCCATCATGATCGGGACGTCCTTGCAGGCGCCCGGCTCGGACTCGTCGGCGTTGACGACAAGGTAGTGCGGCTTGCCGTCGCCCTGCGGGACGAAGCTCCACTTCAGGCCCGTCGGGAAGCCCGCGCCGCCGCGGCCGCGAAGCCCGGTGTCCTTGACGGTGCCGATGATGGCGTCCGGGTCGGTGCCGAGCGCCTTCGGCAGGGCGCGGTAGCCACCGGTGCGCCGGTAGCCCTCGAGCGTGAACAGGTCGGGCACGTCCCAGTGGGCCGTGATCACCGGGGTCAGCGGCGTCGCCATGTCAGGGCTCCTGTCCGGGGACGGGGGGTGCGGACATCCCGAGTTCGTGCGCGACCCGGAGGCCGGCAAGCATGATGGCGTCGGCCTCGCCGCCCTGGTTCGCGAGTCCGTCGTCGGGGAAAGCCAGGGTGTGCTCGGTCGCCTCGAAGTCGCGGATCTCGGGCCCGCGCGTGGACACCACGGTCTCGCCGCGCGCGAGGCGCTCGACCACGTCGAGGGCGCTTGTCGGCGTCTGGCAGTCCATGAACTCCCAGTCGACCGTCATCACCGGTGCGTGGGTGCACGCGGCCTGGCACTCGATGCGCTCGAGGGTGAACATGCCGTCGGCGGTGGTCTCGTCGTGGCCGACCCCCAGGCGGTCGGAGAGAGCGTCGTAGACCGCGTCGCCGCCGAGCAGGCCGCACAGGGTGTTGGTGCAGACGCCGATGAGGTGCTTGCCCACGGGGCGGCGCTTGTACATCGTGTAGAACGTCGCCACGGCCGCGACCTCGGCCGTCGTGAGGTCCAGGGCGTCCGCGATGATCCGCATCGCCTCATCGGTGAGCTCACCCTCCGCGCTCTGCGCGAGGTGGAGCAAGGGCATGACCGCGGAGCGGGAGCGCGGGTAGCGCTCGACGATCGCGGCCATCTGGACGCGAACGCCCTCGTCGAGTGCCATCAGCGGTCCACCCCGCCCATGACCGGGTCGATGCTCGCGACCGCGGCGATGACATCGGAGATCATGCTGCCCTCGCTCATCGCCGCCACAGCCTGCAGGTTGGTGAACGAGGGATCCCGGTAGTGCACGCGATAGGGGCGGTTCCCGCCGGTACTCACGATGTGTGCGCCGAGTTCGCCACGGGGCGACTCGATCGCCGAGTAGACCTGTCCCGCGGGGACGGAGAAGCCCTCGGTCACGAGCTTGAAGTGATGGATGAGCGCCTCCATCGACTCCGTCATGATCTCCTTGATGTGCTCCGGGGAGTTGCCCTGGCCGTCGCTGCCGATGGACAGGCGCGCGGGCCAGGCGATCTTCTTGTCCTCGATCATCACCGGGCCGGGGCGCAGGCGGTCGAGAGCCTGCTCGACGATCGCGAGCGACTGCTGGATCTCGCCGACCCGGATGAGGAACCTTCCGTAGGCGTCACAGGTCGTCTGCGTCTGCACCTCGAACTCGTAGTTCTCGTAGCCGCAGTAGGGCTGGGACTTGCGCAGGTCGTGGGGCAGCCCGGTGGACCGCAGGATCGGGCCGGTGACGCCGAGGGCCATGCACCCGGCCAGGTCGAGGTAGCCGACGCCGACCGTGCGCCCCATCCAGATGGCGTTGTCCACCAAGAGATCGCTGGTGTCCCTGAGCCGCTTGCGCAGCAGGGGCAGTGTCTCCCGGATGCGGGCCACCTGGTCGTCGGTGATGTCCTGCGCGACGCCTCCGGGGCGGACATAGGCGCTGTTCATGCGCAGGCCCGAGACCATCTCGAAGATGTCAAGGATGAGCTCGCGCTCACGGAACCCGAAGATCATCGCGGTGAGCGCCCCGAGTTCCATTCCTCCGGTCGCCAGCGCGACGAGGTGGGATGAAATCCGGTTGAGCTCCATCATCATCACGCGGATCGTGGAGGCCCGCTCCGGGATCTGATCAGTGACCCCGAGCAACTTCTCGACCCCGAGGCAGTACGCCGTCTCATTGAAGAACGGCGACAGGTAGTCCATGCGCGTGACGAAGGTGACCCCCTGCGTCCACGTGCGGTACTCCATATTCTTCTCGATGCCCGTGTGGAGGTAGCCGATGCCGCAGCGGGCCTCGGTCACCGTCTCGCCGTCGAGTTCGAGGATCAGGCGCAGCACCCCGTGGGTGGAGGGGTGCTGCGGGCCCATGTTGACGACGATGCGCTCCTTCTCGCCCTCCGCGGGGGGCGCGATGGAGTCCCAGTCGCCGCCGGAGACCGTGAAGACGGTGCCCGTGGTGGTGTCGTAGGAGGGGGCGTAGGGGTCGCCAGACTCGAAGACGACGTCCTCATCGGTGACGTCGGTGACGTTGTCAGTGGACATCAGGTGTAGGCCCTCCGCTCGTCCGGGGGCGGGACCTCGGCCCCCTTGTACTCCACGGGAATCCCGCCCAGCGGGTAGTCCTTGCGCTGCGGATGGCCCGGCCAGTCGTCGGGCATCTGGATCCGCGTGAGCGAGGGGTGGCCGTCGAAGACGATGCCGAAGAAGTCGTAGGTCTCGCGCTCGTGCCAGTCGTTGGTGGGGTAGACCGACACGATGGACGGGATGCGCGCATCGTCGTCCGGGCAGGTGACCTCGACCCGCAGGCGACGGTTGTGCGTGATCGACAGCAGCGGGTAGACCGCGTGGAGTTCTCGACCATGGTCGTCGGGGAAGTGGATGCCGCTCACTCCCATGCACATCTCGAATCGCAGTGCTGGCTCATCGCGCAGCGTGGCCATGAAGGCGACGAGATGCTCCCGGCGCACCTGGAAGGTGAGCTCATCGCGGTACACCGTCACGCGCTCGACGGCGTCTTCCATGGTGATCCCCCGGTCGGGAAGCGCCAGGGCCAGTTCGTCAGCGGCGTCGTCGAACCATCCGCCGTAGGGCCGCGCGGTGGGGCCGGGCATGACGATCGGGGAGACCAGCCCGCCGAATCCGGACGTATCGCCGGAGCCGAGCGCGCCGAACGCACCGTGGCGCACCCCCACCACCTCGAGCGTGGGGGGAAGCTTCCCGGTGACGTGCGCGGCGACCTCCAGGCCGGCCTCGCGCGGGGATACCGGCTCGGTCATCGCAGCAGGCCCCGCATCTCCAGGGTCGGCGGCGCGGTCAGGGCCAGCACCTCTTCCTCGTTCTGCTGGCGCACGGCGTTGACGCCCAGCTTCATGTCCTGGATCTGGTCGTGCAGTTTGAGGATCGCGTCGATGAGCATCTCCGGCCGCGGGGGGCATCCGGGGAGGTAGATGTCGACGGGAACGACATGGTCGACGCCCTGGACGATCGCGTAGTTGTTGAACATGCCTCCGCTGGACGCGCACACGCCCATCGCAAGAACCCACTTGGGATTGGGCATCTGGTCGTAGATCTGGCGAAGGACGGGTGCCATCTTCTGGCTCACGCGTCCGGCGACGATCATGAGGTCGGCCTGGCGGGGCGAGGCCCGGAAGACCTCCATGCCGAAGCGCGCGATGTCGTAGCGCGGCCCGCCGACGGCCATCATCTCGATGGCGCAGCAGGCCAGGCCGAAGGTCGCGGGCCACAGCGAGCCCTTGCGGGCGTACCCGGCGAACTTCTCGACGCTCGTGAGCAGGACGCCCGACGGAAGTGCCTCTTCAAGTCCCATGCGCTCAGTCCCAATCCAGTCCGCCGCGACGCCACTCGTAGACGTACGGCACGGTGATGTTGAACAGGAACAGCATCATCGCCAGGAAGGCGAAGAGCGGCAATTGGTCGAAGGCCACGGCCCACGGGTAGAGGAAGACGATCTCGATGTCGAAGATGATGAACATCATCGCGGTCAGGTAGTACTTGACCGGGAATCGCCCGCCGCCCATCGGCTGCGGCGTCGGCTCGATGCCGCACTCGTACGCGTCCATCTTCGCGCGGTTGTAGCGCTTGGGGCCCGTGAACGTCGTGAGCGTCACGCTGAAGACTGCGAAGGCCCCGGCGAGGAGCCCGAGGGCGAGGATCGGTGCGTAGGCCTCCACACCCGCTCCTTTCCCGAGCACTTCTTCGCCGTCACATGACCCCGAGGATCGCCCGACGGCGACCTCCCGCGGGGAGTCTAGTCGCGGCCGGGGGGCAGGCGATCCGGGGCCGTCACCGGTGCGCGCGGTGCAGCGCCACGATCCCGCCGGTCAGGTTCAGCCACTGCACGTCGAGCCATCCGGCCCGGGCGATGAGCTCGGCCAGGGCCTCCTGGTCGGGCCAGGCGCGGATGGACTCCGCGAGGTAGACGTATGCGTCCGGGTTGCTCGACAGCCGCCGGGCAACCCCGGGCAGGGCCCCCATGAGGTAGCGGGAGTAGGCCTCCCGGAAGGGACTCCAGGCCGGGTGTGAGAACTCGCACACCACGAGGCGTCCCCCGGGCCGGACTACGCGGCGCATCTCCTCGAGGGCGGCCAGCGGGTCGGCGGTGTTGCGCAGCCCGAAGGAGATGGTGATGGCATCCAGGCTTCGGTCGGCGAAGGGCAGGTGAAGGGCGTCCCCGGCCACGAACGGCAGGCCCGGCTGGCGTTCCCGCCCCACGGCGAGCATGCCCAGGGAGAAGTCGCAGGGGATGACGAAGGCGCCGGCGGCCGCGAGGGGGACGCTCGACGTGCCCGTCCCGGCCGCGAGGTCCACGATCCGCTCCCCCGGCTGAGGGCGAAGGGCATTCACCGCGGCCCGCCTCCACAGCCGGGTCTGCCCCAGCGCGAGAACGTCGTTGGTGATGTCGTACCGGCGCGCCACGCCGTCGAACATGGCGGCGACCTGCGAGGGGTCGCGGTCGAGATCGGCGCGTGTCACGCCTTCATCCTGGCAGAGTCCGAAATCCCCGCAGGGCGCCCCGGCGGGGCAGGAGATGCCGGATCATCGGGCTGCCCGTAGGCTCTTCTGGTGCCCAGGCGAGCGGAGGCAGCCCTTTCCTCCGAACTCCGTCATCGCATCGTCACCGTGCCCATCGACGATCCGGGCGACCTCATCGAGCGGCTTCCCGACCCCCGGGGCACGGCCTGGGTCCGCAGGTCCGAGGGCCTCGTGGGATGGGGGGTCGCAGCCTCCTGGGAGATGACCGGCGAGGAGCGGTTCAGCCGAGCCCAGCGATGGTGGTCGGAATGGTGTCGCAAGGCCGATGTCGACGATCCACTCCTGATCCCGGGATCGGGCCCCGTCGCGTTCGCGTCGTTCACCTTCGATCCCGACCCGCAGTCGGGTGCGCCGTCGTGCGTCATCGTGCCGCGCGTCGTGCTGGGCCGCCGCAACGGCCAGGCGTGGCTCACCGTCGTGGACCCCGTGCAGGAGCCGCCGCTGCTCCCCACGACGGTGGCTCCGGTGTCGGTGCCACTGCCCCCCGGGGACGTCGAGTGGTCCCAGGGCAGCCGTTCCGCGGAGGAGTGGCAGGCAGCCGTCGCCGAGGTGATCCGGCGCATCAACTCAGGCGAGGTCGACAAGGTGGTGCTCGCGCGCGACGTCGTGGCTCGCGTGAACGACCTGGATGCCCGCTACCTGCTGCGCCGCCTCGCCCAGGACTACCCCGAGTGCTGGACATTCAGCGTCGACGGGCTGGTGGGTGCCACGCCCGAGCTCCTCGTGCGCCGCACCGGCGACCTGGTGGTCTCCCGTGTCCTCGCCGGCACAGTCAAGCGTCGCGGGGACGAGACCGTGGACGACAGCCTGGCGGCCGCACTGCTCGGCAGTGGCAAGGACCTGGAGGAGCACGAGTACGCCGTGCACTCGGTGGCGCGCGCACTGGCGGCGCACTGCACCGACCTCGACGTGCCGACCCGTCCCCACGTCCTGCGCCTTGCCAACGTGCAGCACCTCGCCACGGACGTGACCGGCAGCCTCGCCGACGACGCCCCGGTGCTCGCCCTCGCGGCCGCTCTGCACCCCACGGCCGCCGTCTGCGGCACGCCCACCGAGCGGGCCTTTGCGATGATCCGCGAGCTCGAGGGCATGGACCGCGGCCGCTACGCCGGCCCCGTCGGGTGGTTCGACAGCCGCGGTGATGGCGAGTTCGGCATCGCGCTGCGCTGCGCGCAGGTCTCGCCGGAAGGGCTGCGACTGTTCGCCGGCTGCGGCATCGTCGCCGGGTCCGACCCTGACTCCGAGCTCGCCGAGTCCCGGGCGAAGTTCGTGCCCATCCGCGAGGCCCTGGACAGCCCCGCACGCTGAAGGCGACGCGTGAACCTCCAGGAGCGACGGGCGCGCATCCTCACTGCTGCATCGCGGCTCTTCGAGAACCGCGGGATCGCGGAGACTTCCCGGCGAGACGTCGCTCGCGAAGCCGATGTGGCAACACGCTCCGTCACGTCGTTCGCCGACAGCCGAAGCGAACTCCTGGCCCGTGTCATCGCCGAACTGCCGTTCCCGCCGACATCGCAGCGCATGCAGGAGCAGGCGGCGGAGGGCGATGCCGAGCCGATGGCGACTATCCTCACCGCGGCACGTGACGCCTTCGGGGCGCCCGCATCGGTGTGGGACGTCATCGAATTGCAGGGCTTGGTCCTTGCGCCGTACGACGATGACCTGGCGGCCGTGGTCCGCGAGCGCATCGCCCTGCGCTGGGAGGCGGCTCGGACCGTAGTCGGGCAGCTGCGCGGCGAAGGCGCCGTCGACGCATCCATCTCCGACGACGCCGCGGCCCTGCACCTGCTCGCGGTCGGCGCGGGCCTGGCCCTCCTCGAGGGGCTCACGCCGGCCACCGATGCCGCAGGCTGGACCCGGCTCACCGCCCGACTGCTGGAATCCCTGGCGGCGGCAGACCCGCCTGATACGGCGTACGAGGGGACCAAGGTTCCGTGGCGTATCCGCGTGGTCGCGCAGGACAGCCCTGCGGCCACGGCGCGGGTGCTGCGGGTGATTGCGCTGCTCAAGGCAGACGTCATCACGATGTTCACCCACGCGCAGGACAACGGCACCCAGCTCGTGGACCTCATCGCGTCCGTGCCCGAGGAGACGCCGCGCGAGTCGATCACCCAGGCGTTGGCCTCGGTCTCACACCGCACGCTCGCCACGAGGGGGCTCCCCGAGGACGAGGACGACCTCGTGACGCGGATCCTCGACCGGGCGGCCGCGCTGGTCGAGCATCCCGAGCGCGCACCTCGTGCGGCCGCTGACCTCGTGCTCGCCGACTCATGGACCGTCGAGCCGGCCACCGAGGGCGAGGACGCCTCCGCCGATGTGATGCGCCTGCAGTGGACGCCCGACCATCACGTCGTACTGCGCCGTAGGGACTCCCCCTTCGTCGCCGTCGAGCGCGCGAGGGCGTCAGCGCTGCTGCGCCTCGTGGAGGCCCTGGCCTCGGCTCCTGAGGGCACGGGCGGGTTCGGCTGGGTGGAGCCGCTCAGTGACGGCACCCGCGTCACCATCCGCCTGGCGCGACCTGAGGACACTAACGGCGTTGCCGACATGCACGCGCGCAGTTCGGAGCAGACCAGGTACCAGCGCTACTTCGCGCCAGCCAATGAGTGGCGCGAAGACCAGTTGCGACGTATCGCCGGCGGGCACCGCGGGGCGACGCTTGTCGCGCAGGATGCCTACGGGCACATCGTCGGCCTCGGGAACGTGTTCCCTGATCGGCCCGGGGAGACCGAGTCAGCGGAGATCGCGGTCATCGTCGAGGACGCCTGGCAGGGCCGCGGACTGGGCACGCGCCTGCTTCAGCACCTCGTCGAGTTGGCGCGTCGACAGGGGTTCGCGGAGGTCGTGGCCCTCGTGCTGTCGAGCAATGCGGGCATGATCCGACTGCTGGAGCGATTGGATCTGGAATGGACGCGATCCACCAACCCTGACATGGGCCCGTCCATCATCATGATGTCGGCCTCGCTGGCCTAGCCCACCGCCGAAAATCGCGTAAGCAAGGGTTACGGCGCCCCGGAAGTCATGCGTTCGCGCTTTTCCGCGGCGCGCCTAGGCCAGGGCGGCGTTGACGGCCTGCTGAACGGAGTCGACCAGCGCCTGCTCCTCGGCGCGGGAGCCACATCGGGCGATGATGACGTGGACGCCGCCGGCACGCGCCGCGTTGAGAGCGTCCCGCAGCTCAGCCACCGTGTCCACGGCCCGGACGTCCACCCCCGGGGCTGCGAGCAGTTGCGCGATATCAGCACCGTGCGGGGTGCCGAAGACACGCTCGAAGTCCTTGGCGAATTCCGGCGCCCCCTGCTCCAGGCTGCTGAAGATCCCGCCGCCGTCGTTGTCGCACACGACGTAGACAAGGTCCGGTCTCTGTTCTTCGGGCGCGGCGAGAAGTCCGTTGCGGTCGTAGATCGCGGTGAGGTCGCCGACGAGGGCGAACGTCGTCCCGCCGCCGTGCGCGAGCGCGGCGCCCCACGCGGTCGAGATGACGCCGTCGATGCCGGAGGTGCCGCGATTGCATATGCAGCGGGCGCGCAGACTGCCACCGTAGGACGACACGTGGCGCACGGGGAATGACGCGCCGATGACGAGGAGGTCATCGTCATCTACGTGCCGGGCCACCGCGCGCGCCACCGCGGGCCCGGTGAGCGCATCGTCGTCGAGCAGACCGATGACGACACCCTCCGCCTCTGCGTCTGCCGCGCGCCACGATGCAAGCCACGACGGGTCCGCGGAGCCGTCGGCCGCCGGGACCGCGTCAAGGACCGCGATCGCCGTGCGCGCGGGGTCGACCCGGCCCAGGCGCGGCGGTACGTCGACGGCGATGTGCGCGCGGGCGGACCGCAGGGCCTGGATCTCCGGGCGGTGCAGGCCCACGCGTCCCACGGAGATGACGACGTCAGGGGAGTGGGAGCCTGGGAAGGGCGCGCCGAGGACCGGCGGGCCGTGCCGTAGCGCGTGATCGTGCGACGACAGGTTGCCCGACGGCTCGCTGATGACCGGCCAGCCCATTGCGCTGGCGAGTTCCGCGGCAGCGGCACGCGTGGCCTCGTCGTCGAAGTCGCCGGCGATGAGCAGCCCGCGCGCGGCGTCGACGCCGGCCGGCAGCAGGGTTGAGAGCGGGGCGCCCCGACGCGTCGGCTCTTGCGCTCGATCGCGTACGTCCACGTCAGCCACCGCATGCGCACCCGGCTCCACCAGCGGCTCGGCGAAGGGGACGTTGAGGTGCACGGGACCGGCCTGGGCGATTCCAGTGTCGAGGGCCGCGGCGACCGCTTCCCGGAGGCCTCCCTCGTCGAGGCCCTCGAGGTCGGCGTAGGCAACGGCGTCGTCGCCGTAGAGCTCGCGCTGGTCGATGGTCTGGTTCGCGCCACTCCCCCGGACGCTGCCCGGGCGGTCCGCGGTGATGGCGACGATCGGCACGCCCGAGTACGCCGCCTCGACCATGGCCGGGTGCAGGTTGACCGCCGCGGTGCCGGAGGTGGTGAGGACGGCGACGGGCCGGCCGGACACCCGCGCGATCCCCAGGGCGAGGTAGGCCCCGGAGCGCTCGTCGATGCGCACGTGCAGGCGCAGCAGGCCGCGCCGCTCGGCGTCGGCGAGGGTGAGCGCGAGCGGGGCGGAGCGCGAGCCGGGGCAGATGACAACATCGGTGACGCCCGAGGCCAGCAGTTCCTCGACGACGGCGCGCGCGATCGCCGGGCTGCCCACGGCCGTCAGCCTCTCACGCCTGCGCACACGTCGGTTTGCGCCCCCAAACCACAACTACCGGCCGCCTAAGTGGCGTTTCGCGGCGCGATTCGTTAGCGGGCGGGGATGGCCACCCGGTTGGACACCGTGGCATCGTGGGCGAAGTAGACGACGACCCGGCGCGCCGTGCGCCGCTGCCAGTCGAACGTCCCGTCCCCCGTGACCGGACGGGTCACCTTCCCCGGCGCGAACTCGCTCTCCCCCGCGAACCTCACATACGGCGTCACCCGCTCACCGGCCAGCCCTGTCGTGACACCCCGCACCACCGCGAAGCGCGGATCGGCCGCATCGCGCGAGCCCGTGATCACGATCGTCGCACGCACCACCGCACGCGGCGTCACCGCATCACTCGGTGCCGACGACGCACCCCATCCCGCCCCATTCAGTGCACGCACCGTGAACGTGTAGCTCGTCCCGTTCACCAGGCCCTGCACCGCGCAGCTCAGCACGGGCGCGCTCACCAGGCACGACCTCCCATCGGGCGAGGACGTCGCCTCGTACGCCGACACCGGGAACGACCCCGCATCCGCAGGCGCCACCCACGACACCGACGCCGACCCATCCCCCGCCACCGCCGTGACACCGGTCGGGGCACCAGGAGCGCGCGGCGGCACCGGCGCCGGTGAGCCCGTCACCGTGTAGTTGGTGGTCGCCGTCCCACCCACCGCATCGATCGCGATCGCGTAGGTGCCGTCATACAGGCTGCTTGGGACCGTCACCGACACCGTCGTCGAGTCATCACGGGTGTACGACGCAGGCGAACCATTCACCCGCACACCGGAAACCCCGATCAGGCCCGAACCCCGCACCTGGATCTGTGTCCCGTGAGCGCCCGTGGCTGGGATGGCCTCGGCGGACGGCTCATCCCAGGTCCATCTGGCGATCTTGTTGACCGTCACGCCGCCAGCGGTTGAAAAGGTCCCTCCGAGGTAGACCGTGGAATCGTGCGGTGCGATCGCGTACACATATTGGCCACTCGTTCCGACCCCGTCCCCACCGGCCGCCTGCAGTGGGATCCACGTGCTGATGCCGGCGTCCCACACGGCCACGCTGTTCGCGCTGAGGGGGCCCACCGTAGCGAAGTCACCTCCGGCATAGACCAAGCCGTGGGCATCATCAACTGCAAGGGAGTACACGTCAGAGTCTGCTCCCCCGGCAAGACTGTGCCAGGTGTCATCCACGTTCGACCAGGCTGCAATCCTGTCAGCAATCGCAAGCCCCCCTGCGTCATAGAACTGGCCGCCGGCATAGACCGTGTCGTCTCCCTGCACGGCAAGGGCGTACACATTCGAGTTCAGGCCGGATCCCAACGGGTGCCATGTGTCGTCGCCATTCGACCACGCTGCGATCCTTTTGGTGCCTGGCACTCCCCCCGTCACATTGAAGCCGCCCCCTAGGTAGACCGTGTCGTCCCCTGATGAGGCCAGGGAATTGGCCTCGTTGTCAGCGCCCCCGCCGAGGGAATGCCAGACGCTCCCCGTCGCCGACCACGCGGCGACCTTGCTGGAGCCCGAGACGCCGCCCGCGGCGCTGAAGGCGCCGCCCGCATACAGGGTGTCGTCGGCATTCAATGCGAGTGCGTAGACGTTGCCGCCGGCACCGGTCCCTAGGGCATGCCACGTGTCATCGGCATTCGACCAGGCGACAATCCGGTTCGTGCCGGAGATACCGCTCACCGACGTGAACGCCCCACCGACATAGAGGGTGTCATCTCCCCTCGACACCAGGGCATAGACATCACTCGTGATGCCCGTACCAATGGCGTGCCACGTGTCATCGGCGTTGGACCAGGCGGCAATCTTGGTTGTGCCAGTCACACCACTGGCGGTCGTGAAGGCGCCGCCGGCGTAGACCGTGTCATCCCCCTGCAGCACTATGGCTTTCACGTCAGCGGCGGGCCCGGAACCCATGCCACCGCCGAGCGGAGTGAAGACCCCCAGCACGGTGTCGTCCGCGAGACTTCGTGGACCCAACTCGGCGGCCACGACGGATGCCCCCGCCGACTGGGCCAGCACCGGAGCTACGAGGCCCGCGGCGATGAGAGCGCCGCCGCACGCCAGTACCCCGGTTCTCAGTGCAGGTCCACCACGTCGCACGACAACTCCCTCATGGGCAACAGTCCGGAGTCGCCATCAGATCACACAGTGATCGACTCATCCGCGCGGCTCCCGGAATCCACTACGCCGAGAGGGCAGCCACCCGCTCCGCTCCGCCGGCCTCCCAGGCGTCGGCGAGGCGCAGCCGCCACCAGCGTGCCCGGTCGTCGCCGAGCCTCCCGCGCGCGGCCATGAGCGCATCGAGGTCCGGAGCCACGCGGCCCACCTCGAGGTGGCCGTCGACCGGCACGCGCGGGGGCGACACGACGTCGTCCACGAGCAGCGCACCGGTGCCCAGCCCGCACGCGGGAGGATCTCCTGCGAGCGCGGCTGCCAGCGCGAGCCCGGCCGACAGGCCCACGGCGGTGTCGAGCGCACCGCTCACCACGACCGGACCGCCCCAGCCGCGCGCCAGGTCGAGCGCCGCCTGCACGCCGCCGAGCGGCGGGACCTTCACGATGACGATGTCCGCGGCGGTGAAGGCGCCGCGCTGGGCGAAGCGCACCGACTCGTCCAGCGCGATCGGGATGTCCACCGCGCGGCGCACCTCGGTGATCTCGTCCACCGACCCGCAGGGCTGCTCGACGTATTCCAGCCCGTACGCCGACAGTCGCTGCAGCGCGCGCACCGCCTCGGCCGCGGTCCACCAGCCGTTGGCGTCCAGGCG
>JAPOJD010000092.1 GCA_029978585.1 Actinomycetota bacterium | reverse complement strand
TGCCGGTGTCCTGGTCCGCGCGCTGCTGGGTGCGGACCGCTCCGACGAGCGCCGCGAGCCTGCCGCTGGCCCCCGGAGCGTCGGTGCCTCGCCGGATCCGACGACAACCCGGGTCGTCCAGGGGGACGGCGCGTCCGGCACCTCGACGCGCGGGAGGCTGGTCGTGGTGTGGGGTCCGCATGGCTCCCCGGGCCGCACCACGACTGCGATCACGATCGCCGACGAGGCCGCGCGCGCGGGCGTCCCCGCGCTGCTCGTCGACGCGGATACCTACGGCGGCGCGATCGCCGCGCGCCTGGGGGTGATCGATGACGTGAGCGGACTCGTGGTCGCGTGCCGCCAGGCTGACATCGCGGCCCTCGACTCGTCCGCGCTCGCGGGGTCCGCGCGTTCGCTGTCTCGACGCTTCCGTGTCATCACCGGCATTGCGCGCGCCGAACGCTGGTCCGAACTCCGGCCCGCGGCCCTTGGCCGGCTGTGGGAGGCATGCCGCGAGACGCCCGGCATCACGGTCGCGGACGTGGGCTTTGCCCTCGACCTGTCGGAGGGACCGTCGGGGGAGTCGCGCGCTCCCCGCCGGGACAGCGCCACCATGAGTGCCCTCGCCGCGGCCGACGAGGTCGTCGCGGTGGGGACGGCGGATCCGGTGGGCATCGACCGGCTCCTCCAGGGCCTCGCTGATGTCGCCGAAGCGGCACCGCAGGCGCGGGTGCGTGTCGTCGTGACGAGGGTGCGGGCTGCCGCCCTGGGCAGGCGCCCGGAGAAGCAGGTCCGCGAGGCCCTCGAGCTCCATGCGGGAGTGACCGATCCGGTCCTCGTCCCTGACGATCCCGATGCATTCGACGCCTGCCTCCGCGAGGGCCGGACGCTCGCAGAGTGCGCTCCTCGCTCGGCCGCCCGCGCGCCCCTGCGTAGCCTCGCCGCAACAGTGGCCGGGACGCGCGTGCCTAGACTCGAGGCGTGCCCCACTCCGCTGCCCTCGACGCCTCCACGCCCGACGCGGGCTTCGCCGGACTCATCGTGGATTGGGGCGGCGTCCTGACCGGAGAACTCCGTCCAGCAGTCGAGAGGTGGGCCGAACGCCATGGCGTGGAGATCGCGGCGTACGCCGAGGTCATGCGCCGCTGGCTGGGCCCCGAGGGAGAGTTGGAGGCCCGGCTCAACCCGATCCACGCGCTGGAGCGCGGGGAGATGGAGGTCCCCGACTTCGAGCGGCTGCTCGCCCGTGAACTCACCGCCCGCACGGGCGTGGAGCACGATCCGACGGACCTGCTGGCCCGGATGTTCGAGGAGTTCGAGCATGCCCACGACATGAATGCGCTCGTCCGGAGGGCCAGGCGGCTGGGCATCCGGACCGCCCTGCTGTCGAATTCCTGGGGCGACTACTACCCGCGCGATCTCTGGGACGGCATGTTCGATGTCGTCGTCATCAGCGGGGAGGTGGGCATGCGCAAGCCAGAGCCGGGGATCTTCGCGCTCACCCTCGACCGGCTCGGGCTGCCGGCCCAGCGCTGCGTCTTCGTCGACGATCTCGGGCACAACATCGAGGCGGCCGCGGCCCTCGGCCTGGCCGGGGTGCATCACACCGGCTACGACGCCACGCTGCGCGAGCTCGAGGCGCTCTTCGGCGTCGATCTCGGGTAGGCGGACCGCTGCCAGGGCACGCAATGGCATGAGCGCGCGTGCGACGATGGACACGTGGCGGATCGGCTCAGTTCCCTGGACTCCTCGTTCCTGTACCTGGAGACTCCGACCACGCCCCTGCACGTCGGCAGCCTGACCCTGTTCCAGGAGGCGCCGGGGCTCATCGACCATGACCGGCTCGTTCGCCTCATCCGCGACCGGATCGCCTACGTACCCCGCTATCGACAGCGCCTGCGCGAGATCCCCGGGCACCTGGCGAACCCGGTGTGGGTGGACGACGAGCGGTTCGACGTGACCTATCACGTACGCCGGTCCGCCCTGCCGGCGCCCGGCTCGATGGCGCAGCTCAACGACCTCGTCGCCCGCATCATGAGCCGCCCGCTGGACCGGCGGCACCCGCTGTGGGAGGTGTATCTGGTCGAGCGCGTCCAGGGCGAGCGGTTCGCCCTGCTCTCCAAGACCCATCAGGCGATGGTGGACGGTCTCACCGCCGTCGATATCGGCGAGGTGATCCTCGAGGAGACGCCAGAGGTGCGCACGGCTCCCGCAACCAAGTGGCGCCCTCCGCGCGAGCCTAGCTCCGTGGAACTCGTCGCGGGGGCGGTCGGCGACACCCTCACGCATCCCTCGGCCATCGCCTCGCGGGTCAATGAGGGCCTGCGGGCCGCGCGCACGTCGATAGGCGACGTGGCCGCCGCGGTTCGGCACGCGGTGCGCCCGATCGACGAGTTGCCGCTGGTCGCCCGGGTCGGGCAGCAGCGCCGGTTTGCGACCCTCGACCTGCGCTTCGACGATCTGCGCGAGGTGCGCAGGGTCCGCGGAGGCACGATCAACGATGTCGCGCTTGCCGTCATCGGAGGCGGGCTGCGCGCGTGGCTGCTGGCCCGCGGCACTTCGGTATCCACGGACACGGTCGTGCGCACCCTCGTGCCGATGAGCCTCCGTCCCGACGACGACCAGTCGCCGACGAGCCTCGTCGATGCCTTCCTTCTCGATTTGCCGGTGGGCGAGCCGGATCCCCTGATCCGGCTGCAGCGCATCGCCTTCGACACCGCGCGCTACGGCGAGCGCGGGCGTGCTGTCGGCGCCAAGGCCATGGTCGGCCTCGTCGGCTTCGCGCCGCCGACCCTGCACACCCTGGGAGCGCGTGTTGGTGCGTCGCTCTCGAAGCGCGCCTACAGCCTGTCCGTGACGAATGTCCCCGGGCCGCAGACGCCCCTGTACGCGGGCGGTGCCAGACTTCTGGCCGCGTATCCGATCGTCCCGCTCACCGAGCGTCACGCCTTGAGCATCGGGCTGACGTCGTACGATGGCTCTGTGTTCTTGGGGCTCAACGCCGATCGAGATGCGATGCCGGATCTCGACGTCCTCGTTCAGTCGATCCGTGATGCCCTGACCGAACTTCTCGATCTCTCGCGCTCGCGCAGTCGAGCGGCGTCCGTGCCCCCTGTCCAACCGGCCGAGGCGCCCTAGGCGATGACGGCGATGGCGCTGCGGCGCGGACTCGTCCTAGGTGGCGGGGGCGTCCTCGGTGGTGCATGGGCTGTGGGCGCCCTGCAGGCGGTGCGCGACGTCTGCGGCCTCGAGCCTGAGGATTTCGACGTCATCGTGGGCACGTCGGCCGGATCTGTCCTGGGCACGCTCGTCGCGGCGGGGGTGAGCGTCGACTCGCTGCGCGACCACCAGTTCGGGTTGCCCATCACGACGGGGCCGCTGGCCGGGTACACCTGGGACTACGAGACCGCGACGGGCGGCCCCCGTCCTCGCATGCCGAAGCTGCGGGGCCCGGGATCGGTGCGGCTCATGGCATCGTCCCTGCGGCACGGGCGTCGCATGCCGCCGACGGCGGTGCTGTCGGCGTTCATGCCTGAGGGCAACGGCTCCCTGGAGCGTGTCGGGCACCTCATCGACGCCATCACGCCCATGGGCGAGTGGTCGCCGCATCCCGCGCTCTGGATCGTCGCACTTGACTACGAGGGCGGGCGCCGCGTGGTCTTCGGACGCGAGGATGCGCCGACGGTGCCGCTATCGCTCGCGGTGCAGGCGTCGTGCGCCATTCCGGGCTGGTTCGAGCCGGTGACCATCGAGGGCCGGACCTATGTTGACGGCGGTGCGTGGTCGGCGACCTCGGTGGATGTGCTGGCCGCCGCCGGACTGGACGAGGTCATCGTCATCGCGCCGATGGTGTCCTTCGACGTGGACGAGCCGGATTCGATCCTCACGCGGCTGGAGCGCCGGTGGCGCGGCCAGATCACGAGACGTTGCCTGGGCGAGGTACGCGAGGTCGAGGCGGCGGGCGCTCGCGTCACGCTGCTGGGCCCGGGTCGGGAGGACCTGGAGGCCATGGGCGGCAACATCATGGACGGCCGCCGTCGCGTCGCGGTGCTGGAGACCTCCCTGCGAACCAGTCGCGTCGCGATCGAGGCGGGCGGATCCCCCGGGCTGGCTCAGACCGGGTAGCGTCGCCCCCATCGCCGCGGGCGTGGTGACGGGAGGCGGGCATGTCGGCGCCGGATGGCAGTGCGGGACGCGATGACTTCCTCGTCAATTCCCTGGTGGACTATTACTACCGCCACGTTCCGCTTGACGAGATTGCCGACAGGTCGGCACGCGACCTGGTGGGAGCGGTGCAGTCGCACCTGGACCTGGGCGAGGAGCGCCCACCGGGCAAGACGCTCGTGCGCGTCCTGACGCCGGAAGTCGACCGCGAGGGCTGGACGTGCGACGCGACCGTCGTCGAGGTCGTCACCGACGACATGCCTTTCCTGGTCGACTCGGTGTCGAGCGAGATCAATCGACTCGGACGTCCCATTCGGCTTGTGATCCACCCCGTCCTCACGGTGCGCCGCAATCTCCGAGGCTCGCTGCTCTAGGGTCTCCCCGGGGCTCTCGACCCCGACGCTCGCGAGCGAGCCGAGCCGGACCTGATCGAGGAGTCCTGGATCCACGTCGAGATCGGGCGCGGCTCGATCCCGGCGGAGGAGATCGAGGCCGCCATCAGGCGCGTGCTTTCCGATGTGCGCGAGGCGGTCGAGGATTGGCCACGGATGCGCGCCAAGGCCGTGTCACTCGCGGATGAGCTGAGGGCGCGTCGGCCCGCGTCCGTGGGCCACGCTGAGTGTGAGGAGTCGGCCGCATTCCTCGACTGGCTCTCCGACGACAACTTCACGTTCCTCGGCTACCGCGAGTACGACCTCACCGATCACGACGGAGGCGAGTTCCTCCGGGCGGTGCCGGGCACGGGCCTCGGCATCCTGCGCTCCGATCAGGACCAGTCCGCCGAACGTGCGGCCCTCACACCCGAGGTCCTCCAGCGCGCGCGTGAGCCGCGAATCCTCGTCCTCACCACCGCGAACAGTCGCTCGACGGTGCACAGACCTGCCTACCTCGACTACGTCGGCGTGAAGCGATTCGACGACGAGGGTCGCGTCACGGGAGAGCGGCGATTCCTCGGCCTCTATGCGGCATCGGCCTACTCCCACTCGGTGCGGGAGATCCCGCTCTTGCGCAAGACGGTGGATGAGGTCATCGACCAGACGGGCTTCTCGCCCCGCTCCCACAGTGGCAAGGACGTCCTGCAGTTCCTCGAGACGTATCCGCGCGACGAGTTGTTCCAGGTCGGGGCCGACGAGCTCACCCCGGTGGCGGTGGCCGTGCACCAGATCGCGGAACGGCGCCAGACCAGGCTCTTCGTGCGACGGGATCCGTACGGCCGCTTCATGTCCTGCCTGGTCTACCTCCCGCGCGATCGATACACCACGATGGCGCGACTGGAGATCCAGGACATCCTCATGGAGGCATTCGGCGGGGACGCCATCGACTACACCGCGCGCGTGTCGGAGTCGGTCCTCGCCCGCCTGCACTTCGTCGTGCGCGCGGCCCCGGGACAGCAGATCGGGAGTGCTGACACCGAGGAGGTGCTCCACCGCATCGAGGACGTCGTGCGCAGCTGGGACGACGACCTCGGGGACGAGCTCAGGCGCGTGCACGGCGAGGAACATGCCCGGGAACTCCAGGCGAGGTACGCCGAGGGTTTCCCCGAGTCGTACATGGCCGAGGTTCCCGCGGTCATCGCCGTGAAGGACATCCGGCTTGCCGGGATCGCCGACGACGAGGGCACCCTTCAGCTCCGGCTCTACGACTCGGGGGAGGACCCCCGCGCTCGTCGACTGAAGCTCCTCCGGGCCGAGCAGCCCATCTCCCTGTCGCAGGTGCTCCCGCTCCTCAACAGCCTCGGCGTCGACGTGGTGGACGAGCATCCGCACACCATCGAGCGGACCGACCGGCCGCCGCTCTACGTCTGCGACTTCGGCTTCCTGCTGCCTCCGCGCGAGATCCTCGAGCAGGACTCCCTGCGCGAGCGATTCGAGGCTGCCTTCCGGGCCCTGTGGCAGGGCCAGTGCGAGGCGGACTCACTCAACGCCCTAGTGGTCACCGCGGGGATGAGTTGGCGCCAGGTCACCCTGCTGCGCTGCTATGTGCGCTACCTGCAGCAGGCGGGGTCGACGTTCGGCGTGGAGTTCATGGAGTCCACGCTCGTCGCCAACTCCGTGATCGCGCGACATATCGTCGACCTCTTCGAGACGCGCTTCGACCCGGACAGGGATCCTGGGCGCGAGGAGGAGGAGCAGCGCATCTCGGGCCTCATCGATCGCGAACTGGACTCGGTGTCGAGCCTGGATCAGGACCGCATCCTCCGGTCGATCACGACGTTGGTGCGCGCGACGCTGCGCACCAACGCCTACGTTCGTGACGAGGCAGGGGACTACCTCGACCGCCTGTCCATCAAGTTGGACCCGCAGCGGATACCGGATCTCCCCCTCCCGCGTCCGCGCTTCGAGATCTGGGTGTACTCCCCCCGGGTCGAGGGCGTGCACCTGCGCTTCGGCCGGGTGGCGCGCGGCGGCCTTCGCTGGAGCGATCGGCGAGCCGACTTCCGCACCGAGGTGCTGGGACTGGTCAAGGCGCAGCAGGTCAAGAACGCCGTCATCGTCCCGGTCGGCGCCAAGGGCGGCTTCCTGCCGAAGTCGCTGCCGGACCCTTCCGTGGACCGTGATGCGTGGTTGGAGGAGGGGAGCGGGGCCTACGCCACCTTCGTCCGCGGCATGCTCGACGTTACGGACAACCGCGTCGAGGGCAGGATCGTCCCGCCGCCGAACGTCGTTCGCCATGACGGCGACGACTCCTACCTGGTTGTGGCCGCCGACAAGGGCACGGCGACCTTCTCGGACCTGGCGAACTCCGTGGCCGCGGAGTACGACTTCTGGCTCGGGGACGCATTCGCCTCAGGCGGTTCCCAGGGCTACGACCACAAGGCGATGGGCATCACGGCGAAGGGCGCGTGGATCTCGGTCCAGCGCCACTTCCGCGAGATGGGCATCGACGTCCAGGACAAGGACTTCACGGTCGTCGGAGTCGGCGACATGAGTGGCGACGTGTTCGGTAACGGGATGCTGCTGTCGCCGCATATCCGGCTGGTGGCAGCGTTCGACCACCGCCACATCTTCCTCGACCCGGATCCCGATGCGGTGTCGTCGTTCGCAGAGCGCGAGCGGCTCTTCGCCCTGCCGCGCTCGTCGTGGGAGGACTACGATCGCGGGCTCATTTCGGCGGGCGGCGGGGTGTACGAACGCTCGGCCAAGGGCATTGAGATCACGCCACAGGTGCGCGCCGCGCTCGGGATCGCCGACGATCGCCAGTCCATGGTCCCCGCTGACCTGATCCGGCACATCCTTACCGCCCCCGTCGACCTGCTGTGGAACGGCGGAATCGGCACGTACGTCAAGGCGCAGACCGAGACCAACGCCGACGTGGGTGACAAGGCTAATGACGTCGTGCGGGTCAACGGCAGCGACCTTCGGTGCCAGGTCGTCGGCGAGGGCGGCAATCTCGGGTTCACCCAGTTGGGCCGGGTCGAGGCAGCCCGCCACGGCGTGCGCCTCAACACCGACGCCATCGACAACTCCGCGGGCGTGGATACGTCCGATCACGAGGTCAATATCAAGATCCTGCTGGATGGCGCGGTGCGCGACGGCGATATCTCCGAAGAGGAGCGCAACGCCCTCCTGGTGTCGATGACGGACGAGGTGGCCGACCTGGTCCTCCGCGACAACTACGAGCAGAACGTCCTGCTGGGCAACGCGCGAGCCATGGCCCCGGCGTTGATATCCGTGCATGCCCGCTTCATCGCCGACCTGGAGCAGCGCGGCCTCCTGGACCGGGCCATCGAGTTCCTTCCCGACGACGAGGAGATGGCGACCCGGGCGGCGGCCGGCCAGGGCCTGACGTCACCGGAACTCGCCGTGCTCGCTGCCTACTCCAAGATCTGGCTCATGGGGGCCCTCGAGGAGTCAGACCTGGCGAGTGATCCATGGTTCGGGCAGACGGCGGTGTCCTACTTCCCGGAGGCGCTGCAGGGCCCATTCGCCGAGCGGATTCAGGCGCACCCGCTGCGCGACGACATCATCACGACGGTGGTCGTGAACGACCTCATCAACAACGGCGGCACGACCATGGTGTTCCGCGCCTGCGAGGAGACGGGGGCCTCTCCCCTCGAAGTCGTGCGCGCGGCGAGCGCGACCACCGCGATCTTCGATCTGCCGGACTTCTGGCGGCGCGTCGACGAGCTGGACAATCTCGTGCCGACGGCCGCGCAGACGGCCCTGTACCTGGAGTCTCGCCGCCTTCTGGACCGTGCGACG
>JAPOJD010000243.1 GCA_029978585.1 Actinomycetota bacterium | reverse complement strand
GTACGCCGCGGCGGTCGCTTCCACCGCCCTGATGTCGACGACGCGGTCGTCCGGGGTTCCGACCACCAGGACGGGGCAGCGCACCGGGCCGATGCGGTGAGGCACGAAGAGCTCGTACTGCGCCCACGGCGACTCCTTGCCCAGCCGGTCGACATAGCGCTCGGCGGTGGTCGCGTCCAGGCCGGTGAACAGCTGATCGGCGCGCATCGGCAGCGTCCCGCCGGCCAGTACCTTGGCCGCGTCGAGCGGGCGGCGGAGCAGCATCCTTGGCACCATGTACGCCGCGCCCTGGAGCGGGGCGGGCGTGAGCAGGGCGAGGCCACGCGGCTGGTAGCGATCCGCAACCAGTTGCGCGATGAGGGCTCCCATCGAGTGGCCCACGAGCACCGGGGGCTGCGGCAGTTCGGTGATCGTCTGCATCACGTCGTGCACGTAGTGGCGCAGCAGCGTGCGCCCCAGGCGCTTGCGTCCGCCGGAGTCGCCGTGGCCGCGCAGGGAGACTGCATACACGGGGAAGCCGCGCTCCGCGGCGGCCGGCATCCAGTTCTCGCGCCAGCACCATGCGCCGTGGGCGATGCCGTGCACGAAGAGCAGCGGAGGCCTGCGCGTCGCCCGCGGCTGGTCGTGCCACCCCTCGGGGACGATGGACAGGACCTCGCGGTGAGCGCTGGTGGGCGGGACGGACCAGTCCCACAGGCGCATGACCTTGGATTCGCGACGCAGGCGCATCAGGAGGCGCCCGCGAGTTCGAGGTCGTGAAGGTCGTCCTCGAGCGCCCGGAGGTACTCCTGGTGGGCGATCTCGTAGTAGTGACGGGTGGAGTCCTTGTAGTCGGTGCCGCCCGTGAAGCGCACGTCGGTCTCGGCCACCATGCGCTCGTAGAAACGCTGCGCACGCTCGGGGTCGCGGGCCCTGAGGGCGGCGTAGGTGGCGATGAGCATGCCCTGCCAGTGGGCGATGGTCCACTGGCCGCTGTCCGGCTGAATGAGGCCCGAGACGGCGAGCGTGGGGGTGACCGGAGTGAAGATCTGCCGGGCGAGCACCGGATGATCGCCGTCGGGATTGAGGAAGGCGTCGTCGAGGAACGGGAAGTGCGCGAGGTAGCCGGTGCAGAAGACCACCGTGTCGATCTCCGCGCTGGAGCCGTCCTCGAAGTGCACCGTCGCGCCGTCGAATCGGGCGATGTCCGGCCGGGGCTGGATGTCTCCGTGGCCGACGTAGTAGACGAGCTGCTGGTTGACGATGGGGTGGGTCTCGAAGAACTCATGGTCCGGCTTGCGCAGGCCGAACTTCTCGAAGTCGCCCACGGTGAGGCGCAGGGTTGCCTTGAACATGATGCGGCGCAGGGCCAGCGGCAGCCGCATCGCGAGGAGCAGGTCCGCGGTCTGGTCGGAGGGGCGGCCGAAGGCGTACTTCGGGTTGTAGTAGTAGCCGCGCCGCGTGGAGTGGTAGGTGGCCTTGGCGTTCTGGGCACTCTCCACCGCGACGTCGCAGCCGGTGTTGCCGGCGCCCACCACGAGGACACGCTTGCCGCGGACGGCGTCGGCGGTCTTGTAGTTCGCCGAGTGCAGGATCTCCCCGGTGAACGTGTCCTGGCCGGGGTAGGTCGGGATCTTCGGCCACCAGTTGTGGCCGTTCGCGATGACGACTCCGGCGTACTGGCGCGTGACCTCCTCGCCTGTGTCGCGGTTGCGGACCGTGACGTCCCAGCGCTCGCCGCTGGCGGCGGGGACGACGTTCACGACCTCGGTGCTGAAGGACAGGTGATCGAGCAGGCCGAAGTGCTCGGCGTAGGAGCGGAAGTACCGGTGCACCTGCCAGTGCGACGGGTAGTCGGGGTAGGCATCGGGCATCGGGAAGTCGGGGAACTGGGTGAACGGCTTCGTGGAGATGAGGTGCGTGGACTCGTAGACGCGGGAGTTCTCGGCGTGGAAGTTCCAATTGCCGCCGAGGTCGGTGTCGCGCTCGTATCCGT
>JAPOJD010000175.1 GCA_029978585.1 Actinomycetota bacterium | reverse complement strand
GGGCCGGCCCCCCCCCCCGGGACCCCCCCCCCCCGCCCGCCACTCAACGCAGTGGGGGTGCCCCTGGGCGCGTTGCCCGGCCCTTCGCTACCCTTCGGAACGCCGCCACCCGCGGTGCACGACCAGGATCCCGTGACCCGGGCGCCCCGAGCGAGGAGACGCGACGTGAATATCCAGGCCTACATCCTCGTGCAGACCGAGATCGGCAGTTCCGGCGACGTCACCCGGGCCATCGGCGACATTCCCGGGGTCACTCTCGCCGAGGACGTCACGGGGCCTTACGACGTCATCGTCCGCGCCGAGGCCGGAAGCATGGACGACCTCGGCCGGCAGATCCTCGCGCGCATCCAGCAGGTCCCGGGCATCACCCGCACGCTCACCTGCCCCGTCGTCCATCTGTGACGCGCGCCGCCCTCCCCGTAGCGCTCCTCCTCATCGCCGGCCTCGCCGCATGCGGCCGCGGCGTCGACGTACCGGCACCGCCGTCCCCCGGCACTCCGGAGTGCACGGCGCTGCAACTTCCTGACACCGTGCTCGGCGCCGGACGCCGCCCGACCGAGGAGCCGGCGACCGCGGCGTGGGGGGAGCCGCCCATCACGCTGCGCTGCGGCGTCGCACGGCCGCAGGCGCTCACCCCCACCTCGAACCTCGTCGAGGTGAACGGCGTCACCTGGCTGCCGGTGATCGGTCAGGGCGGGACCGCGTTCGTGGCCGTCGACTGGCCGTCGAAGGACGATCCGGTGTACGTCGAGGTGCTCGTGCCCGCGGCCTACGCCCCCGAGGCGGCCGCCCTCGTCGACCTCGCCCCCGCCTTCGACTGAACGCGGCTAGCGCAGGCCCGTGCCCCGGCGCAGTGCATCCGCGATGAGGCGCTCCACCAGGTCGGGGTAGGGGATGCCAGACGCCTCCCACATGCGCGGGAACATCGAGATGGGGGTGAATCCCGGCATCGTGTTGACCTCGTTGACGAGCACGTCGTCTCCGACGACGAAGAAGTCCACCCGTGCCAGCCCCTCACACGTGAGCGCTTCGAAGCACCGCACCGCCATCTCCTGCACGCGGGCCAGCGTGTCGACAGGCAGTTCCGCGGGGACGATGAGCTCGGCGCCGTCGTCGAGGTACTTCGCCTCGAAGTCGTAGAACTCATGGTTCGGCCCCACGCGAATCTCCGCGCAGACGCTCGCGCGCGGAACGCCGTCGCGGTCGGCGAGCACGCCGCACTCGATCTCGCGCCCACCGTGCACGGCAGCCTCTACGACGATCCTCGGATCCCAGGTGAGCGCCTCGTGGATGGCGGCGTCGAGGTCCGCGGGATCCGAGACCCTGCTGATGCCCACGGACGATCCCGCGCGAGCAGGCTTGACGAAGAGCGGGTAGCCCAGCGTCTCGACGCGTGCGCGCGCCGCGGCAGGATCGCGCTGCCACTCCCCCGTCGAGAGCACGACGTAGGGACTCATCGGGATCCCGGCCTGTCCCAGCAGAGCCTTGAGGTGCCCCTTGTCCATGGCGGCGGCGGACGCGAAGACTCCCGATCCGACGTATGGGACCCCCGCCATCTCCAGCAATCCCTGGACCGTGCCGTCCTCGCCCCACGGGCCGTGAAGGACGGGGAACACGACATCGACGTCGGTGAGGATGCGCGGACGGGACGCGGGCGACACCGCAGATTCGGTCGCACCCTCCCCAGGGACCGGCTCGGGGAGCAGGACGACGGCGTCGCCGGTGTCGGTGACCTGGGGCAGGCGGCCGGTGATCGAGGAGGGGTCGGCGGCAACCTCGACCCATCGGCCGTCAGGGAGGATGCCGACGGCGGTCACGTCGTACGCGCGACCCTCGAGCGCGCGCAGGATCCCGGCGGCGCTGATGCAGGAGATGGCGTGCTCGCTGCTGCGGCCGCCGAAGATGAGGAGCACCCGACGGGGAGGGCCTGACGCGGCGGCGTCAGCCGCTTCCTGGAGAGCCTTCCCGGACACGCCATGACCGTAGTCGGCCGCGGGCCCCCTAGGGTCGTCGCCATGCCGAACGACATCCCCGGCCGCGGCCCCGCCGGGCCCTGGCACGTCGAAACCGCCCTCGTCCACGGCGGCAGGCCTCCGGCGGTCCCCGGAGCCCCGCTGAACACCCCCATCGAGCCGGCGTCGACGTACCACGCGGGCGGGGAGATCGAGTACGCGCGGGACGGCACCGCGGGGACCGAGGCCCTCGAGGACGCCGTCGGTCCACTTGAAGGCGGCGGCGCCGTGGCCTTCGCTTCGGGCATGGCCGCGGCCAACGCCATCATGGACACCATCCCCTCAGGGTCCGGAGGTACGGCGCACCCCCCCGTCATCGTCGCCGCGGAGTTCACCTACACCGGCGTCGCGATGCGCCTGCGCGAGCTCGATGACCGCGGTGCGATCCGACTGCGCCGCGTCGACATCGCGGACACCGGAGCAGTCCTCGCTGCGCTCCCGGGTGCGACGGCACTCTGGGTGGAATCGCCCACGAACCCCATGCTGGAGGTCGCGGATGTCCCGGCCCTGGCAGAGGCCGCGCACTCCGTGGGAGCGCTCGTCGTCTGCGACAACACCTTCGCGACGCCGCTGGGCCAGCGACCGCTCGACCTCGGCGCGGACGTGGTGCTCCACAGCGCGACGAAGGCAATGGGGGGCCACTCCGACTGCCTCCTCGGCATCGCCATCACGGCTGATGACGAGCGACTGGAGAGCCTCCGGCTACGGCGCACCCTCATGGGCGCAGCCCCCGGTGCCCTGGAGTGCTACCTCGTCCTGCGCGGCCTGCGGACCCTCGGCCTGCGCCACGCCCGCGCGCAGGCCAGCGCGGAGGTGATCGCCGAGCGCCTAGCCCTGCACCCGGCGATCGCGCGCGTGCGCTACCCCGGCCTGGCGTCGGATCCCGGCTACGCCCGCTGCCGCCGGCACATGAGCGGACCGGGGTCGATGATCTCGATCGAGGCTGCCGGCGGCGCAGAGGCGGCCCACCGGCTCACCGAGTCCACCTCCCTATGGGTGCACGCCACCAGCCTCGGGGGCGTGGAATCCCTGCTCGAACGCCGCCGCCGGTGGGATGCGGAGACCCCCGCCGTGCCGGAGTCGCTCGTGCGGATGTCGGTCGGGATCGAGGACGTCGAGGACCTGTGGGCCGACCTCGAGAAGGCGCTGGCCACGATCGCGTAGCGCGCCGCAGGGGCGGTCGCGACTCCGGTCTCGAGCCCATCGGCTGGGCCCGGACGACGGCGATCAGCCCAGCGTCGTCTCCTTCTTGGGGCGCCGGGACATGAATGCCGCCAGCATGTCCTTCGGCGCCATCCCATGGTGAACGACCTGGACGACCTGCTCGGTGATGGGCATGTCGACGTCATGCGCCTGCGCCAGGTCGAGGATGGAGCGGCAGCTCTTGACGCCCTCGCAGGTCTGGTTGGTGATGGCGATGGTCTCGTCGACGGTGAGACCCGATCCGAGGTTCACGCCGAACGTCCGGTTCCGCGACAGGGGCGACTGGCAGGTGGCGATGAGGTCGCCCACTCCGGCGAGGCCCTGGAACGTCAGGGGGTCGGCCCCGAGCGCGACGCCGAGTCGTGCCATCTCGGCCAGGCCCCGCGTGATGAGCGACGCCTGGGAGTTCTCGCCGAAGCCGAGGCCCGCGGCCATGCCGTTGGCCAGCGCGATGACGTTCTTCACCGAGCCGCCGATCTCGGCCCCCACGACGTCGGTGGTCCAGTAGGGCCGGAAGTAGTTGGTCGTGCACGCGTCCTGCAGGCGGCGGGCCGAGGCCTCGTCCGGGCAGGCGACGGTGGTGGCCGCAGGTGCGCGCTGGGCGATCTCACGCGCCTCCACGACGATCCGCTCCGCCTCGCGCTTGGCCTCGCCGAGCATCTCCTGGCGCTCCTTG
>JAPOJD010000053.1 GCA_029978585.1 Actinomycetota bacterium | reverse complement strand
GGACGACGTAGCGCAGCCCGAGGTCCTGGGCACTCGCCCGCAGGTAGGGGTCGGTGCTCGTGACCCCCACCTCGGGGTCAGCCAGAGAGTCGCCGAGGACGTAGAGCGTGCGCTGGGCCCGTGGCGCCTCGGCCGGGGCAGCGGCCGCGGCGGGAGCCATGACGAGGGAGGCCGCCAGGGCCAGCCCCGTCACGGCGACCAGGGCCAGTGACGCGGCCAGCGGCCGGACACGTTCCCGCATGAGCATCCTGCTCCCCTCGGCGTCGGCGGCGCGCCGGGCCGCGGAAGAGTCTATGGCGAGAGGGGCTGCTGAGGCCTGCGGGAGAATCCCCCCATGAGCATCGGTTTCCTGGGCGTGGGCACGATCTCGGCAGCGGTGATCCGGGCGATGTCGCAGCGAGGCGGGCCCGCGGAGGAACTCCTCCTGTCGCCCCGTTCCGAGCACCTCAGCACGGCGCTGGCGGCGGAGTTCCCACACTGCCGTCGGCTGGGGTCCAATCAGGAGGTGGTGGACGAGGCCGACATCGTCGTGCTCGCGATGCGCCCCCAGCAACTGGACCAGGCGCTCGAGGGGCTGCGCTTCCGGGACTCGCAGGTCATCGCGAGTTTCGTCGCGGGCACGCCCCCGTCGCAGATGGCCACCCTGGTCGCCCCGGCCCATCGCGTGGCCCAACTCATCCCGCTCCCCGCGATCGAGGTGAATCGAGGCCCGCTGCTCATCTGCCCGGCGATCCCCGAGGTGGAACGGGCGTTCGCGGGTCTCGGCGACGTGATCTGCTGGGATGACGAGACGCGCATCAGGGTCTTCAGTTGCGCCTCTGCCTACATGTCCACCTACTACGAGATGCAGAACCGCATCATCGACTGGATGGCGGCGCGAGGAGTCGAGCGCGAGGTGGCAGCGCGATACATCCTGTCCGAGCTCGAGGGTCTGGCCGCCGTCGGCAAGGCGACACCCGTGGAGCGCCTCGGCGACCTGCCCGACGAGCACCAGACGCGCGGCGGACTCAACGAGCGGGTACGCCGAACACTGTCGGAGCAGGGCTGGTTCGAGGACCTCACGGCCGCACTCGACGACACCTACGACAACGCCGTGCTGCGCCGGACCGGGGAGTGAGCCCTAGATCGTCGGCCTCGCGATGGGTCGCGCGGACTCAAATGCTCGCGCGGCCCGCAGGACCAGGGCGTCATCGAACATCGGGCCGACGATCTGCAGGCCCACGGGAAGGCCGTCCGCGGTGAGCCCGCACGGGATCGTGCAGGCCGGCTGCTGGGTGAGATTGAAGGGGTAGGTGAACGGCGTCCACCCCAGCATCGTCTCGGGGGTCATGGGCACCGACCCGGCAGGCCGAGCCTCGAACGCGGGGACGGCGAGCGCGGGCGTGACGAGCAGGTCGTAGCGCTCCATGAACTGGCGCATGAGCATGCCCAGCGCCCCACGGCGCAGCACGAGTTTCTGCACGTCCTGCGCGCTCAGCCGGGCACCGAGCTCGGCCTGCGCGCGGAAATCCGGGTCGGTGCGCTCCTGCCCGTCTGGCGTGAGGGTCTCGTAGACGGTGCGCGACGAGACGAACCACAGTCCCGTGGAGATGTCGAGGGGGTCCTCGAATCCGGGATCGACCTGTTCGACATGGGCGCCGAGCTCGGCGAGGACGCCCACCGCGGCATCGACGGATGCGGCGACCTCGGGATGGACATCGGCGTAGCCGAGGGTCGGGGAGTACGCCACGCGAAGGCCCCGAATGCCGTCATCGAGGCCGACGGAGTAGTCCCGCGGGTCGTACGGCAGCGAGGTCCAGTCGCGGGAATCGGGACGGCTGAGGACGGTGAGCATGAGGGCGGCATCCGCGACGCTCATCGTGTGCGGCCCGAGGTGGGAGACGGTGCCGAAGGGGGACAGCGGGTACGCCGGCACCCGCCCGAAGCTGGGCTTGTGGCCGAAGCCCCCGCAGAACCCCGCCGGGATGCGCACGCTCCCGGCGCCGTCGGTGCCGATGCTGAGCGGGCCCAGGCCGGCGGCCACGGCGGCGGCCGAGCCCCCCGACGATCCCCCCGCGGTCCGCTCGGGATTCCAGGGGTTGCGCGTGATGCCGGTGAGGAGGGAGTTGGTCTCGCCCTTGCAGCCGAACTCCGGCGTGGTGGTCTTTCCGAGAAGCACTGCGCCGGCCTCGCGCAGTCGCGCGGTGGCGGGCGCGTCGACATCCCACGGTTGGTCGGGGTCGATGGCGAGGCTGCCCCGCAGGGTGGGCCAGCCGCGAGTCAGGACCAGGTCCTTGATCGACGTCGGCACTCCCTCGAGGTGTCCGATGGGATCGCCGGTCGCGCGGTGGCGCGTCCAGCGTGCCTCGCTCGCTCGCGCGTCGCTGAGTGCCGACTCGGCATCCACCAGGCAGTAGGCGTTGATCGCCGGGTCCACCCGCTCGATGCGCTCCAGGACGGCGACGGTCGCCTCCACGGGGGACGCGTCGCCCGCGCGATAGAGGCGCATGAGCTCCGTCGCGGTCAGGCTGGTGAGGTCGGTGCCGGCATCGTGTTCCATGCCGGAATGGTGCCAGAAGGGGCGGGGTGGTCCTTGCGGTATCAGTCGATGACCGTGCCTCGGCGCATTCCGGTGATCGGGATCAACTGGGCGAGTGCGACGACGGCCAGCAGGCAGAAGACGAGCGTCCACGAGTCAGACAGCTGGATCACCGCTCCCGCGGCCACCGGACCGAGGGCTGCGACCAGATACGTGACGGTGAACGCCATCGCGGTGAGACGTGCTGACGCCTCGGCGTCCGACGTGAACTCGCTCAGCATGGACAGCGAGATGGTGAACCCGCCGCTGTTGGACGCCCCGATCGCGAACATGACGAGAGCGGTCATGAACGTCGGGTCCACGCCCAGGGAGACGAGGGAGATCGCCGTGACGACCGCCGTCGCGGCGATGAGAAGGCGACGGTGGCGCACCCGCTGCCCCCAGGCGGGGAGCGTGAGCGCGGCAGCGACCTGGGAGACGGTGAGCAGCCCGAAGAGCCAGCCGGCAGCCTCCTCGCTGTAGCCGCGCTCGTCGAGCGAGGCGGCCACCCAGGCGATGGCGGCGTAGTACACCAGCGAGTTGATGGCCATGTAGGCGGTGAGAGACCACGCCGCGCGGTTGCGCCAGGGCAGGGCCGACAGCCGCACCCGGGCGAGGGCCTCGTGCGCCTGTGCGCGGGGGCGCTCGATGATGCCCCATGCGATGACGGCGATGGCCGCCGGGATGGCCCAGACTGCGAGCGCCTCCTCCCATGAGCCGGTGAGGTTCGCCAGGGGCACGGTGAGAGCGGCGGCGGCGCCGGCACCCAGGAACATGGCGGCCGTCCAGGCGCCGGTGGCGCTGCCGATCGTCGACGGCAGTTGCTCGCGCACCAGCCCGGGGACGAGCCCCGAGACCAGCGCAATTCCGACGCCCGCGGCGATGACGGACAGGTGGAGCACGCCGGGCACCGTGCCGGCCAGGCGTGCGACGAGGGCGAGGGTGAGCAGGGCGAGTGCCGCCCATACGGCGCGGGAGCGCCCGATGCGGGCGGCGATCGTCGGGACCGCGAGCGCGAAGAGGCCCATGGTGACGACGGGCAGCGTCGTGAGCAGCCCGAGTGCGACGTCGCCCCAGCCGGTCGAGCGCTGGATGTCGAGTACCACCGAGGGCACGCTGGTCAGGGCAGCGCGAAGGTTGACGGCGACGAGCACCAGGGCGAGGAGTACGACGCCGCTGCGGCGCTGCGTCCTCCCGGAGGTCACCGCCCGATCCTGCCTCATCGGCGCGCGCGGTGTGTACTGCGTTTCCGTGGCGTCGCCGACTCCCGCGGCACGGCCGGGAGCAATCCGCGGAAGGCCCCGGAAGTGGGCCCTGCAAGTAGGGCCTCACGAGGGCCCCTGGGAAGCCGAGAAGGCATCCAGAAAGCCTGGAAATCCGCCGGCGGGTGTGTCATCGTCGGCGGCAGCAGAGCGCTCTCACACAGCACTCCGGTAGATGGCGGAGGAGATATGGCCCACCGTTCCCTTGTTGCCGTCGGCGCGAGTATCGCCGCAGCGGCCTTGGCGGCAAGCGTCGTCAACGCGCCGGCTCACGCTGCGCGTCCGCTGAATTCGACCGATCCAGCGGACCCGCGGCCCACCCTGTTCACGGGCGCCACGCTCGGATGGGGGTCGCCCAACCATGACCAGGCGGTCATCCCCGTTTCCGCTCAGGCGGGTGTCGCGGCCATCGCCGCCGGCGGATCGCACGCCCTCGCCCTTCGGGACGGTGGCGTGATCGCCTGGGGCCGCGATTGGCATGGGCAGACGGCGGTGCCCGTGGACGCGATGAGCGGGGTCGATGCGATCTCGGCGGGCCAGTGCTTCGGCTTCGACAATCCCGGGCACTCGCTGGCGCTGAAGGCGGGCCGGGTCATCGCATGGGGATACAACTCAGCGGGCCAGACCGTCGTTCCCTTCGATGCCGAGTCGGGCGTCACCGCGATTGCCGCGGGTGGATGCCACTCTCTCGCGGTCAAGGCGGGGGCGGTGATCGCGTGGGGCGACAACACCGCGGGCCAGTCCACGGTCCCGGCGGACGCCATGGCTGGCGTGACCGCGGTCGCCGGGGGAATCTTGCACTCTCTCGCGCTGAAGGACGGCGGGGTCATCGCCTGGGGGGACAACACCCAGGGCCAGTCCACGGTGCCTGCCGATGCGACCTTCAACGTCGTCGCGATCGCGGCCGGCGGGTGGCACTCCATGGCGCTCAAGGCTGACGGGCGAGTGATCGCATGGGGCGAGAATGGCGACGGTCAGTCGAACGTGCCTGCGGAGGCGCTCTCAGGAGTCGTTTCGATCGCGACGGCGGGGAGTTACGCGCTCGCGAGCAAGGATGACGGCCGCGTCATTGCCTGGGGATCCAACTTCTCCGGCGCGACTGATGTACCCGTTCTCGCCCAGTCGCAGGTCACCTACGTCTCCGCCAGCACGAACGTCGCGCTGGCCCTGAGGCTGCCCACGGTCGTCATCACCGGACTTCGTCCGCGGGCCACCAAGCTCGTCGCGGCGGGCATCACGACCGGCGTGCCTCTGGGGACCACGATCCGGCCCTATCTGAAGAAGGTCGCGCGGGGCCAGTCCTTCGCGGCCCAGGCGCCGCTCGCCCTGTCTTTCGGCGACTTCGCCGAGGGCCGCTTCCGATTCCGCAAGAGCGGACTGCAGGCCACGGCGAAGTACAAGGTCTACGTCGTCATCGAAGGGTCCCGATCCAACACCGTCACGATCAACCCGTAGTCCGGATTCCCGGCGTGCCCGAATGGCTAGGGTGAGGGAGTGCGGGTCACGCGGCTGTCGACGACGCCCGTCAAGGGTCTTGCCCTGCACCATCCGGAGTCGATCGACGCCGACGAGAACGGCGCGGTCGGGGATCGCCTCTTCTTCCTTGCCGACGACACGCCCGCGCTGGTGTCCATCGCCAAGACGGGTGCCCTCGTCGGAGTGACCGCGACCTACGACGAGTCGTCGCGCTGGCTGACCTTCGTCGCAGAGGGGGAGGTCATCGCCGAGGGCGAAGCGTCGCCCGGTCCCGAGGTGAGCCCCGACTTCTTCGCGTTCCGTCTCGCTCCCGGTCGCCTCGTCCCCGGGCCGTGGGACGGCGTTCTCAGCGACCTCGCCGGGCGACACCTTCGCCTCGTCATGGGCTCGGATGCGCTCCGCGGGCATGACGTGGAGCCCCTCACCCTGCTGAGCACGGCGTCTATCGCGGCCCTGAGCGCGCAGGCCGGCGAACCGGTCGATGCCCGTCGCTTCCGCATGCTCATCGAGTTCAGCAGCGACGAGCCGCATGTCGAGGACGGCTGGGACGGGCGCCTCCTCAGGGTAGGTGAGAGCGAACTCGAGGTAGGGGGTCCCGTGCAGCGGTGCGCGGGCACGACCCGCAATCCCGACTCGGGGCGGGTGGACCTGCGCACCCTTCAGTTGATCGGCGACTATCGCGGGCGCCAGGAGTCGGTGTTCGGTCTCGGATTCAACTTCGGGGTGTACGCCCGCTGCCGGTTCCCCGGGACCATCCGCGTGGGCGACCCCGTGGAGCTGCTGGGGTGAGGGCTTCGGGACCGGGCTGCGCGCGAGCCCGGCGACGCCCTAGCCTGCGGGGGTGACCTCATCTCCCGGGGGCGCTGTCCCTGGTGACCCGCTCAGCGTCGCCGACGCCGGGCGCCTGATCCGCGCCTACCGTAAGGCGTCGGGCCTGAGCCAGAAGGACCTCGCCCGCATGGGCGGAGTGTCCCGCGCGACCCTGAACTACCTCGAGAGCGGCCGCGAGGAGGTCGAGGTGGGGGCGGGCAAGCTGTTCGCCCTCATGGCGGCCCTCGGCATCACGCTCACCCTCCCCACCGGGGTGGAGCGCCCCGCGGACGAAGCGATCCTGGAGTCCGCCGTGAAGCAGCACGGCGGACGCGGCAAGGCGCGGCTCACGGTGCCCCTGCTGCTCGAGGCCCTGGCGTCTGGGGCCGTGCCGCCGGGGGCCGACGCCGGCCTGAAGTCCTTCCTCGACTCGGCCCCCGCCCCCGAGGTGATCGTGGCCGTGCGGACCGCCTCCGCCCGCTCGGGGAACCCGCCCAAGGAGGTCTGGGGCAAGGCCCGCGCCCTGGGCAAGGCGCTGCACTGCGAGAAGGGCCCCTGGCATCCGGGGACCTGACATGTCGACCCGGGGTGACGTCAGGATCCCGCGGTGTCGGTCACACTCGACACGCCGCCGGCTCCGTGTCGAAGAAACTTGACACCAGCTCGGAGCCGACGTACCGTCGAGGCATGTTGATGGCACGAGTGCGCCGCGCCCTCCAGTCGACGTTTGAGCACGTGGACGTCTACCCGGACACCCTGGTGTTCCGAGCCATGGAGGCGCCGGCTGAGTCCCGCTACGAGCAGGTCGGCGTCTAGGGCCCCTACTCGACCGGTCCCCGCCCCTTGAGGTGCGGGTGCATTGGCTCCGGGCCGTCGTCGAGCTGGTCCTCGGGGAGGATCTCCTCGGCCACGTCCGAGGCGTGGATGGTGTGCAGCATCGCCCAAATGGCCCAGGCCGCGAAAGCGATCACGATGCCGCCCACTGCGATCCAGGCCAGCACGGTCGGCAGCCGCGTCAGGTAGTACATGCCGAACGCCATCGCCGCCGACGTGGGGATCGTGATGGCCCACGCGAGGACCATCTCGCCCACGACCTTCCAGTTGGCCCCCTTGCCGGAGCCGATGCCGGCACCCACCACCGACGATGCGGCCGCATGGGTGGTCGAGATCGGCATGCCGACCGACGTGGCGCCGAAGATCGCGGTGCAGGCGCCGATATTGGCCGCGACTCCGGTGTTCGCATAGAGGGTGGTGATCCGCAGGCCCATCGTCTGGATGATCTTCCAGCCTCCCCACAGCGTGCCCAGCGCGATCGCGGAGTACGCGGCGAGCGCGACCCACTGGGGGACGATGACGTTCTTGCCCGTCTCGTCCATCGTCGTGTAGCCCGCGCCGAGGAGCAGGGCCGCGATGACGCCCATGGTCTTCTGGGCGTCATTGGCCCCGTGGCCGAAGGAGAGCGCCGCGGCCGAGACCACCTGGGCGCCCTTGAAGACGGGGTGGTTGTCGTGCCACTTCGTGAGCCGCTGCACCAGGTACACCAGGTAGACGGCGATGAAGGCGACACTGAGCGCGACCACGGGTGAGGCAATGATGCCGATCGCGGCCTTGCCGGCGCTGCCCCAGTCGATGGCGGCGATCCCTCCAGCTGCGAGGCCGGCTCCCACGAGGCCCCCGATGATGGCGTGGCTCGACGACGACGGCATGCCGACGTTCCAGGTGATGTAGTTCCACGCGATGGCGGCGAACAGGGCCGCGAAGATCACGGCGAGGCCGACGACGTCCCCCTTGACCGTCTTCGCCACCGTGTTCGCCACGGCAGTCCCCACCACGAAGTACGCGACGAAGTTGAAGAACGCGGAGAAGGGGGGTGCCCACTTGGCGGGCAGGGCCCGTGTCGCGACCACGGTGGCGACCGCATTCGCCGCGTCGTGGAAGCCGTTGGTGAAGTCGAATATCAGGGCCAGGGCGACGATGAGGATGATGGCCAGCAAGAGCATGTCCACGGGCGGCCGCCCTCCTCTCTGGCCTGTCTCTCGCCAATCTCGTGCGTCGCGGTCCCGGGGCGGATGTCACCCGCAGTTCACCGGCGCGATTGTCTCTGGTTGCTTTCAGGCCGGTGGTCTTGGGCGGCGGAGTTCACCTGCTGTTCATCCTGATGTTGCCGGCCGGACGCCGAGGGGGAGGGCGCTGAGGGCGCGGCGTCCCCGGGGGGCCTGAGGGACCGCCCCGAAGGTGTTGTTCGCAAGGGTGCCGCACCGACGGCGCGGGGCTGCTACGGTCCCCACCACCGGGGGAGGAAGGACGTCGCCATGGCCCGCCGTCTCAGGATCATTCCCGTCATCGCCGCACTTGCCGTCGCGGCCGCGACGCTCGTCGGCATCCCTCAGAGCGCGCAGGGCGGCGACCGCGATCCGTGCACGCTCGAAGCGCCGTGCTTCGCGCAGACTCCCGCGGGCAAGATGGCCTACATCGAGGCCCTGCCCTCTCGGAGGCACACCGCGACGGTGATCCTGCTCCACGGATTCACCGACTCCAAGCGCTCCTGGTCGCTGGCGATGGACGCCCTCCAGCAGCAGAACCCGCACCTGCGGATCATCGCGATAGACCAGCGCGGTCACGGCCAGTCCTTCCGTCCCAAGACGCAGGAGTGCCGCGACGACCCGTCGCTGTGCTTCACGCCCAAGCTCATGGCGGACGACCTGGCGGGCTTCATGGACGCCATGGGCATCGAGTCGGCGTATGTCGCCGGGCACTCGATGGGCTCGGTGGTCGCCCAGTTCTTCGCCAAGCGGCATCCCGAACGCACCGAGGGTGCCGTGCTCGTGGCCACCGCGGCCAATCTCCGCGGCAACTACGTCCTGACCGATTGGCTGCTGGGTGACGTCATCCTCGGCCAGTGGAAGCCGGCTATCGAGGCGAAGGGCTATTCCTGGCCCTCGGACACCTACCGCGTGGACGCGCTCGACGCCGACCCGAACGCGGTTGAGTGGATGAAGGTCAACTGGGATGTCGACCCCATAGCCCCGACGTGGTTCACCGACAAGATCTCAGAGGAGACGGCCCGGGTGCGCCTGCAGACCTGGCTCGGCGTCGCCGAGGACCTGTCCGCCCTGGACAACGTGAAGAGGCTGTCCCGGACGACCCCGAACATGCTCGTGCTCTGGGGCATCCAGGACACCTTCTTCTCCATGTCAGACCAGGAGACCGTCATCGGGGCACTCGAGACGGCTGCGACGCGCGGCGGCTCCTTCTGCTGGAAGCAGTACGGCGTCATCCCGCTGCCGGCTTCCGGCTACCAGACCGACGACCTCGGCCACAACCTTCAGTGGGAGGCACCAGCTCAGGTCGCCCGCGACATCGACTCCTTCATCCGCACCGGCCTGCCGACCGACGATCTGTTCCACACCGATGCGCCGGCGGACATCCAGCGGATCGTCACCGTGCCGGGAGCCGCGAAGGTGTTGTGCGGGTAGGGCACCATCGTCAATAGTGGGTGCCGTGAAGGACGTCAACCCACTGCAGCGCGCGATCGGACTGGTCCTCCTCATGATCGGGGCGGTCTGGTTCATGCTGGGCTCCGGCATGATCGGCGGCAGCGTGATGAGCGGCCAGACAGTGTGGGCCATCGTCGGCGCCATGATTGCCATCGTCGGGCTGTGGATCGTGACGCGCCGACCGTCTACCCGTGGATCGCAGGGCGAGGAGAGCGACGATGAGGCCGACGAAGAGGGGGCGGACGAAGAGGGGAAGGACACGGAGGCCTCCCGCGATTAGCGACGAACCGGGTGGTCGCGGGTCTACCCTGGCCCCATGAGCGACAGCAGTGCGCGCGACGCGGCGATCCACCGGCTCAATCGGAAGCGCGGATTCGTCAGTTACGTCGTGGGGGCGGTCCTGGTGTCGCTCCTCATGGTGGTGATCTGGGCCCTGTCGGGGGGCGGCTACTTCTGGCCCGCCTGGGTCATGCTCGCTTTCGTGGTTGGCCTCGTCGTGATGGGCATCAACATGCTGATTAACAAGCCGCTCACCGACGAGCAGATCAACCGGGAGATGCAGAAGGGCTCCTAGTCGCCCTCCTGAGTCGACACTGGTCACATGGCTGACACTTCCGCACCGGACGGCGCTGCTGCGAAGGCCGAGCCGCACACCCCCCGCGGCATCTCCTGGGCCTACCGCGTCACCTCCGGTGTCGCCATCGTCGGCATCACAGCGGGCACCTTCTCCTCCACCGTGCTCACCAACGACTACGGCGGCGCGCAGCTAGGAGCGATCGTCACCGCGGTCTGGATCGTCTTCACCGTCGCCGGCCGCCTTCTCGTGGCGCCTTTCCTGCCGCTCGTCATCCGGAAGTTCGGGGCCCGGCGCACGTTCCTCGTGGTCAAGGTCGCCGCGGCAGTCCTGTGGGTCCTCCTGGGCGTCATGCTGGCGCTGGGCGTCGTCGGCGTCCTGAGCCTGTATGCCACCGCACCGATCTTCGGCGCGCTCGGAGTGTTCGCGTCCACGCTCACCACGCTGTACTCCGGCGCCTACATCAGCGGGCACGAGATGTCGGGAGCCCTGACCCGGATGGCGGTGGTCCGCGGTGGGTCTATCGCCCTCGGCGCGCTGGTGGGAGCCCTCATCATCGTCAGCATCGGGCCGGCCTGGGGCATCGTGGCGCGGGGACTGCTGGAGATCCCCCTGGTCATCGTGCTGCTGGCCTACCGCCCCGCCGAGGAGCCGCCCGCACCGGAGGCCAAGCGCCCGGTTTTCGCGGAGATGCGCAAGGACCTGGCAGACAATCCCGTGCTGCGCCGCCTGGTGGTCCTCGGTGTCGGGCTCACGGTCTTCGCCGGCCCCTTCTCCGAGCTCCTCGTCCCCATCACCTCCGCTCTGCGGCAGACGGATGTCGTGACGGGCGCGGCCCTGCTCATCGCCTCCATCGCCCTCGGCCAGGTCTTCTCCGTCCAGCCTGTCGCCGCGCTGCAGGCGCGCTTCACCGCAATGCAGGGCTCGGGAATCATGGGTGGCCTGCGCGCCACCTGCCTCGGCGTCTACGGCCTGGCCGCCTTCATGCTGAGCGGCGGCCTCGAACTGGCGGTGTGGGCCGTCATCGGCCTCGCCTTCGGAATGTCGCGAGCGGCCTCCGGTGCGCTCATGGTGGGCGCCGCGGTCAAGACCGTGCCGAAGGAGAACTCCTCGCGCGCGATCGTCGCCTTCTCCTTCGCCTGCACGCTGTCGAGCCCGGTGGGACTGCTGCTGTGGGGGGCGCTCGTGAGCTTCGTGTCCGTCGAGGTCGCCATCCTCGTCGGCGCGGTGGGGGCATTCGCGGTGTCGGCGTACGTCTTCCGCCGCGGCGACCTGCATCCGAGCGAGCAACCGGCCTAGGACGCGGGCGAGGCGTTCGCCGACGCCGGGCCACCAGCCTCACTAGGGTGCAGCCGTGGCTGAGCGACTGTGGTTCCTTCGGGAGGCCGTGCGCCGCATCCTGACCGATGCGCCACCGCCGCCCTCCACGTGGCCGTCCGTGGCTCGCCGCGTCATCGTCGTGGCTGCATTCTTCGTCGCCGGCGTCATCGCGGGCGACCTGTCGACCCTGGTGCTCGCGTGCTTCGGTGCCGTGCAGGTGGGTCTCATGGAGGCCGCGCTGCCCTTCCGCCAGCTCGTGCGCCTTCTCGTGCCCCTCGTTCTCGCGTGCACAGCCGCCGTGGGGATCGCGATGCTCATCGGCGGGACGTGGGTGACGATCCCCGCCCTGGCCCTGCTCGCCTACGTCTTCGGGTGCACGGCGTTCCAGAGCGCGCGTGCTATGTCGATCGGGATCAGCACCCTTGCGCTCGCCGTGATCTTCTCGGGACTGGGCCGTCCTCCCGACCTGATCCTCCCGGCGCTGGCCTGGGTGGTGCTCGGGATGGTCACGCAGGCGGTCCTCATGATGCTCCTGTGGGGGCCGGAGCGCCGATGGTTCGCGCGCCGGGCGATCGCCAACAAACTGCGCGCCGACATCAGGCTGCTGCGCGATGGCCAGGTGGACCCCGAGGGACTGGTCCGCGTGCACAGCCAGGGTGACGTGGTGGCGGAGACCCTGCGTGACGCCGGGTTCACCGGGGACCTGGACCGGAGATTCCGCGAGGCGTGCTCGGCGACCATCATCGTGACGCGGGCGATCATCGCCTGGATGGTCTTCGACCAGCCCGGGGACGCCGCGCGAATGGACGCCGGGATCCGCCTGGGCGAGCAGGCGCGCCGGCTGGACGGCCTGCTCCTCTCGCGACTGCGCGCCCGCCGGGGTGCGGGGAGCTCCGAACCTCGCGATGCTGCGCCGCCCGGCGCCGGAGCCGAGCAACTCGAGATCGCGCTCACGGCGGTGCGAATGTCGGTCGATGCCCTCACGGAGGAGGTCCCCCCGGCGGGGATCCCGCTCGTGGGAGCGTCCCGGCCGGAACGGGCTCCGCAGTCGAAGGCCGCGCCGAGCGCGTGGCACGCCCTGCGCCCGGGCGCCCCGATGTCGCGCAACGGGCTGCGGATGGCGATCGGCGTGGGTCTCGCGCAGGCGCTGTCGCTTCTCATCACCCAGACGCATTCGTTCTGGCTGCCCCTCACGGTGGTCTTCCTGCTGCGACCCGGGTGGGGTGTCACGGTGAGCCGGAGCATCAGCCGCATTGCCGGCAACCTCACGGCCGTCATCGTGCTGTCCGTCATCCTCATCTGGTCCGCGGGCTCGGTCGCGGTCATGCTCGTCGCCCTCGTGATCCTCTCCGCGATCACCTACCGATGGTTCTTCGGCAATTACGCCATTGCCAGTTTCGCCCTCGCGGGCACCATCCTCGTCCTCGACTATGCCAACGCCCCTGACCCGGACCTCTTCCTCTCCCGCTTCCTCGCCACGGTGGCTGGCTCCGTGATCGCCATCCTCATGATGTTCGTGATCCCTGCGTGGTCGAGCACGATTGCCCCGCGGCAGGTGCGGCAGCTGGTCGATGCGCTCATGCGCTGGCGCGCCGACATGTCGCGGGCATCGGAGCGTCCCGCAGACCACTCGGACGAGGGCTTGGAGGACGACCTCCTGGCGGCTCGGCGTTGCCTTCTGGACCTGCGCCCGACCGTCACGGGTGTCCTCCTCGAGCCCGGGAACCGGGGCTACCCGGTGCCCCTGGCCCTGCTCTTCGCCGCGGCGTCGCGTGAGATTGCCGCACGCATGGCGATCACGTACGGCGTCCTCCGCCATGGGCGCACCGACCCGGGCACGGCGGCGGAATGGCAGCGCATGGAGGCGGTCGCGCGCGTGGCCGACGTGTCGGCCGATGTCGACCGTGCCGTGACGGCCTACTGGACTGCCTCCGGCGCCGAGCAGCGCACGTCGCGGTAGACACCCGGCCCTGCCGCCCGCGACCATGGGGCGTGCCCGGTGCCCTGATCGCCTCCGCGCTGGTCCCCGTGCTCGTGTCCCCGCTGCTCGCCGGGGCCCTGGCGGTCCCCGGCACGGCTCCGCGGGGCCAGGACGACACCCTGACCGTCGGGTCGCTCGACCTGCGTCCGTGCGATGTCCTTCCCGGCGCCTGGTGCGGTCACCTCGACCGTCCCTGGGACCCCGAGCGCGCGAGCGCTGGCACGGTGCGGGTCGGCTTCGCGTTCCGGCCGGCATCGTCGGGGGACTCGGTGGGCACCCTCGTGCCGCATGAGGGGGGCGCCGGCTACAGCACGACCGGGTCGGGGGAGGGGTTCGCCG
>JAPOJD010000227.1 GCA_029978585.1 Actinomycetota bacterium | reverse complement strand
GGCAGCCTCTCCATCCGCTCCCGCAGGACGATGCCCATCAACCTCTTGACCCGCTCCTCGCGAGCGTCCTGGGCGCTGGCGACGTCCTGCAGGTTCTGTATCGCCCACGACGCGGCCCATTGGGACAGGGCCTCGACCGCCACGAATCCCTCGCCGTAGACCGTCGCCGGGTCGGTCCCGGTCGTGCGCAGCAGCTCGCCGAGGTAGGTGCGCTGGCGATGGGTGATCGGCTCGAAGGGCATCCACCTCCATTCGAGGTACGGCACAGGCCTGGGCACGTTGGCCGGATTCATCGCGTCGACGACGTCGAGCCAGGTCACGTGAGGGCCTCCTTCTTCGCGGTCCACAGGGCGACGAGGTCGGCCTTCTCGGCCTTCGCGACGTCGTGCGCGGCGATCTCGTCGGCGATGGACTTCAACTCCATCCATTCGGTCGCGGCGTCGATCAACTGCACCCATCGGGCGATGTCGTCGTCCGTGGCCTTGGCCTGCTTGACGGCCTGCAGCTTCTTGGGCGCTGCCGGTGGAGGTGCGCTCGCCGCGTCGTCGTCCTCGTCGGCAGCGATGCCGAGGATCGCCTGCAGCGCGTACCGCCGCGCGTAGGTGATCCCGCCGCCGGTCTGCTGCCAGGACGTTCCCACCGACCCGGCCAATGGGCCGAAGTCGAGGCACTCGCCGGAGGAGTGGATCAGCCGGGAGTGAATCAGCAGCCGACCGTCCTCCATCCGCACGTCCTGGGTGATCGCCAAGCCGTGCTTCGCGAGGATCGGACGGACGAGGTCGAGGATGCTCGCGAGGTCGGCGTACTTATAGGAGTAGGTGCCGGTGTTCGCCGTCTTGTCCTTCGGAGGATTGCGCAGGTCGGCCTGCGCGGCGACGAGGGCCGCGCACACCTTGGCGGTCATCGGGCGTACCCCGGCACGAGGCCTTGGCACTTGCTGCCGGGCAGCGACCAGTGCCGCCAGCCCTGGCCGTTCGGCGCGAGGAGCGCCGCCGCGAAGCCGACGTCCTGGTAGACCCCTCGCCAGGTCTGGATCGGCGCTGCCTGCAGCACCTTGCGGATTCTCTTGGCCTCCTTGCGGCTCATGCCGTGCTGCATCAGCCGCTCGGCGACCATCCACGGGAGGCCGTCGCGCCAGGCCGGCAGGAACTGCCAGCGGCCCGCAGCCCCGGAGGATCGGTTGACCGACCGATAGGAGTGATTGGACTCGCGGCCGGAGACGCACTGGGCGAAGGGCCGCCAAGCGGCGGGGATCGTGGTCGCCGCCACCTTGACCTGCTCTACGGCAGCCGTGCCAGCCGTTGCCGGGCCTGCCATCAGCGCACCGGCCAGGACGATGGACTCGATCATGGCTGCCTCGATTCGCGGTGCTTGCGGACCCACTCGTCCGCATACCGGGCTTCCCTTGCGCGATCCTCGGCGAGGGCACGCAGCCAGTGCGCGAGGACGAACGTGCCGCCGACGAGCAGTCCGCCCATGAGCGCCCAGGCGAGGCCCGTCATGCGGACCTGCCCAGGTCGCCGAGCATCTGGTCCGGGTCGGCCTCCAGCAGCTCGATCGCGAAGTCAAGGTCGGCCTGCAGCCGCTGGATGCGCCCTTCGTAGACCCGAATGGTGATGAGGAGCAGGGCGACGCTGGCCGCGAGCCCTACAAGTAGTGCGAGATTCATGCTGATCCCCTTCTCAGATGGGAGGCCCTGAGGTCTGGCCCCAGGGCCTCCCGTGTGCGGGTATTCAGTTGTGAGAGAGGCCCGCGTGGCGGCGGGCCGTCCCCGGCAGATGGGCTTCCCCTTCTCACCTGCCGGGGACGCAAAGAGCCCCGCTGCGGCGACCTACCGGGGGAGAGGTCGCGCGCGCAGCGGGGCGGCATGTGGACTGGTCAGGGACCAGTCAAGGCGTCCAGACTTCGGACGAAACGATGCGCGATTGCGCGCTGGTGATGCATGATGCATCTGGATTACCTCCCCGGTGATCCGGGGCGCTTGCCAGGCTACGCACTTACGCCCATGCGGGTGCTAACCCGTATGCGCATATGCGCGTGCCTCGCGCGGTAACGCGAGGCCGAGGCCTGGCAGGCCCCCTTGGTATTGACGTATATGCACCCTAGGGGGTCGAAGATGGACTTGGCAAGAACTGAGATGGGCGTGTCGCATCAGCGCAAGTTTGGCCGAGAATCGGCTGACGCGCCGGAGGGTCACTCACTACCGTGGGACGGTCGGGGGACATTGGGGGCGAAGTGCGAACGCGGGGGGGGGGGGGGTTGACGGCCCCCCGCCCCGGTTACGGGGCAGGGCTGCGCGGCCAGGGGCTCCGCGATTCT
>JAPOJD010000170.1 GCA_029978585.1 Actinomycetota bacterium | reverse complement strand
TGCCCACCTGCTCAGACTGCCGCAGCCCCGGGCGCGCCGCGACCCGGGGGACCCAGCGCGAGCAGCGCGGCGGTCGACAGCAGGCGCACGCCGATGCCGATCGCGCGCTCGTCGATATCGAACGTCGATGCGTGCAGGTCCAGTCGGCGGGCCCCGGAGTGGGTCCCGAGGCGCGCGTAGCCGGAACGGGCGTGCGCGCCGTACCAGGAGAAGGTGTCGGCGCCCATCGACGTGGGTGCCTCGACGACCCCCTCCGGGCCGACCACGTCCTGCGCAGCCTGGGTGAGGATGTCGATCGCGGAGGGATCGTTGACGACCGGTGGCGCGCCGCGCTCGTAGTGGACCTCGAATTCGGCCCCCGTCCCCTCGAGGAGATTCGCGACCGCCGCGCGCACGGCCTCCTCCCCCCGGCTCCACGCATCGGGGTCGGCGATGCGCAGCACGCACCTCATCTCCCCTCTCGCCGGGATCACGTTGGCGGCGTCGCCGGCCTCGATGGCGCCGAAGACCATCACGACGTCGCGGTCTGGGCTGTCTGGGCCGTCGGCATCGCCGAGGCGGCGGCGTACCTCGTCGGGCAGGGCCACGGCGAGCCCGGCAAGGACCCGGATGAGGTCCACGGTCAGGTGGGGTCGCGCGGTGTGGCCGCCCGGTCCGCTGACGACGATGCGCACCGCGTCGGCGGACGCGGTGAGTCGACCCCGGCGCAGTCCGATCCGGCCGACGTCGGTCTTCGGGTCGCAGTGCAGGCCGAGCACGTACGCCGCGCCCGCGACCCAGCCCTCCTCGATCACGGCAACCGCTCCGCCGGGCACCGCTTCCTCGGCGGGCTCGAAGATGAGGCGGACGGTCCCCGGGAGCCCCTCGGTTTGCGCGATGGCCTGGAGCACGAGCCCGGCGCCGAGGACGATGGCCGAATGGGCGTCGTGGCCGCAGGCGTGGGAGACGCCATCGTGACGCGATCGGTACTCCGACTCGGATAGGTCATCGGTGGCGAGGGCATCGATGTCGGCGCGCAGCACCACGAGTGGTCCCGGTGCCGCGCCCGGGATGTCGCACACGAGCCCCGTCCCGACCGCCAGCCGCCGCGGTGCGAGGCCCGCGGCCTCGAGACGCTCGATCAGCGTCGCCGTGGTGGCGAACTCCCGGTAGGACAGTTCCGGGAAGGCATGGAGGCGGCGTCGTATGTCGATGAGCTCATCGTCGAGCCCCGACGCCAGCGCGTCGATCATGGGAGTCACGCCCGATCGGGCTCCGCGAGATCGGCGAGCATCTCCTCGCGCAGGCGACCGACGAGTTCGTCCAGGCCCAGCCCCTCCTCGACGAGCCGACGCTGACGGACGTAGCTGGGACCGCGCTCAGCGATGACGAGCAGGTCCGACAGTTCCGACACGCAATCCAGTCGCGCGGCGATCGGCATGAGGTTGGCGACGAGTTCCGCCACGACCTCCCGAAGCGGCTGCGTGCGCCCGGAGTCGTCCACGACGAGGTCGGCGTCCACGCCGAAGCGCGCCGCCCGCCACTTGTTCTCGCGGCGCACCCACACGCGCGGGACCGGCGGCCTCTGGCCCGCGTCCATCATGTCGTCGAACGACTGCACGAGGCACTGGGCGAGCGCCGCCATCGCACAGGTCTCCCACAGGGTCGGCATCGCGTCGCACATGCGCAGTTCGACCGTGCCGTAGCCGGGATGGGGGCGGATGTCCCACCACACCTCGCGCACGCTCTCGATGGTCCCCGCGTTGATGAGGGTGTCCAGGAAGTCGTTGAAGTCCGCCCAGCTGTCCAACTCCGGGGGCAGGCCTGTCGTCGGCATGGCCTCGAAGATCTTCGTGCGGATCGATGCGAGGCCGGTGTCCTGACCGTGCCAGTACGGGCTCGACGAGGACAGCGCAAGGAAGACCGGGAGGTACCCCGACAGCGCGTTGACAGTGGCGACGGCCTTCTCGCCGGACCGGACGCCGACGTGCACGTGCACCCCGTGCGTGGTGAGTTGGCGGGCCGGCCAGGCGATGCGCTGCACCAGGCGCTGATAGCGCTCGCCGTTCGTGAGGTCCAGTTCGTACCACGGGGTGAAGGGATGGTGGCCGGTGGCCACGAAGCCCGCGCCCCGCGGCGCCAGGGCGGCCTGCACCTCGATCATGGTCGCGGCGAGGTCATCGCGCGCCTGCGCCACCGTCTCGCACACCCCGGTGATGACCTCGATCGTGCACTGGAAGAGCTCCGGCTTCGCCTTGGGATGCTCGCCTCCGGGGTACGCCGCACCCAGCTCGGCGAGGACCTCGGGGGCCACACAGACGAGGTGCCCCTTCTCCACGTCGACGAGTTGGAGTTCGACCTCGATGCCGAGGGTGGGCTTCGGGGACGCGGCGAACTCAATGGCCATGGCTCACAGAGTAGGCGCCCGCCGGCGTCTCCGTAGGGGGGTTGACGGAGACGCCGGGCGGGCGCGGGCGGCCCAGACTTTCGCCCTACTCCTGGGCCGCGAGCGTGAGGTCGAAGGAGCGCTCCTGGCCCCCGCGGTCGACGGTGAGGTTCACCGTCTCTCCCGGGGCCAGTGAGCGGATGTCGACGATGAGGTCGGTCGCATCCTGGACGGGAACGCCGTTCAACTCGATGATGACGTCGTCGGCGAGGAGACCCGCCGCGGCCGCCGGACCATCCGAGCTCACGTCCGCGATCCGAGCACCCGGGCCGGCGAAGTCCATCGCGAGCTGCACGCCGATGATCGGGGTGGATGACGACCCGGTCGAGATGAGCTCCGAGGCGATGCGCTGGGCGGTGTCGATCGGGATCGCGAAGCCGAGTCCGATGGAGCCCGCGCCGCTGCCCATGCCGCTACCCAGGGACATGATCGCGGAGTTGACGCCGATGACGGCGCCGTTGCCGTCGACGAGCGGGCCTCCGGAGTTGCCGGGGTTGATGGCGGCGTCGGTCTGGATCGCGTTGATGAACGCGGTGTCGCCCTGCCCGCTCTCCCCGCCCACGGACACGGGACGGTTGAGGGCGCTCACGATGCCGGACGTCACGGTGCCCTGGAGGCCGAGCGGCGAGCCGATGGCGATCGTGGTGTCACCCACCTGGAGCGCGTCGGAGGAACCGAGTGACACGGCCGGAAGCCCGGCCTTCTCGACCTTGATGACGGCGAGGTCGTACCCGGCGTTCTTGCCTACGAGCTGCGCCTCTGCGGTCTGACCGTCGGAGAAGGTGACGCTCAGGGCGCCACCGCCGCCGGCGACATGGTTGTTGGTGAGGATGTAGCCGTCCTCGCGGATGATGAAGCCGGACCCGGTGCCCTCGCCGTCGCCCACGTTGACCTGGACCACGGAGGGCTGGACGGCCTGGGCGACCGCGGCGATGGACCCGTTGGCGGCCAGGCTCGGGGAGTCGCCCGTGCTGCCGAGCGGTGCCGCGGGGGCGGCGAGGGCTGCGGTGGGCGCGTGGGCAGTGAGCCGGGCGGCCGTGAATCCAACGGCCCCGCCGATGGTGCCGGCGACGATGGCCACGATCGCAGCCCCGGTGACGGCCAGGGCCACCTTGCCGCCGTTGCCACCGCTCTTGCCGTGGCGAGGCGTCGAGGGGGTGGCGTACTGGCCGGCGGCGTACGGGTTGGAACCGTACTGGTGAGCCCAGTACTGGTCGTAGGCCTGCCGGTCGTAGGTCGGCTGCTCGTACGTCGGCTGCTCGTACGTCGGCTGCTCGTAGGTCGGCCGCTCGGTCTCGGGGCGGCCATAGGGGGGGTAGACCGCCGTGCGCGCGGTATCGGCGTAACCGTCGTCGTGCTGGCTCACGATTCCTCCTGTGCCTGTGGTCACTGCTGCGGCCTGTGCTGCGGCCCTCATCCAGAGTGCCACCGGGACGCCCCTCGACGCCCTCCCAGGACCCCCCTCCGAACCCATCCCTTACACACCCCGAACATCCACCCCCGCATCCGTGCATTCGTCTGAGTTCCGCGAGTGGTTGCTAACTCGCGAGTTAGCAACCACTCGCGG
>JAPOJD010000019.1 GCA_029978585.1 Actinomycetota bacterium | reverse complement strand
CGGTCATCGAGTTCGAGCTCGGAGTTCCGACGGTTGTTGCCACATTGGCTTCGTCTCCGAATGCCGCCGTGGTGGTCGGCGTGAACCAGCTGCCGGTGATCGTCGCGGTGTAGCCGCCGCCGCTGAGTCCGCTGGTGGGCGTGACGCTCGTGAAGGCCGGCGCGGTGCCGATCTGGACCAGGGACCGCGATCCCGTCGCGGCGCTGGGGCTGGCCGTCCAGGCCCAGCCGTAGTCGTCGACGGCGACCGGACCCGGGCCGCTGACGCCCAGGGCGGCGTTGGCGGTGTCGGGGAAATTCGCGGTGTTGTAGAGGTAGGCCGACCCGTTGTCGGCCGTGGCGTAGAGACGCCGGCCATCGTCGCTGACTGCGAGGCCGCTCACGGTCGGTCCCAGGCCGATGCTTGCCACGTCGATGAAGGTGAGGTTGGGGCTGTAGGCCTCGACCTTGCCGACCGTGCTCCAGCCGCCGACGTAGACCGTGTCATCCACGGGGTTGACCGCGAGAGCCTGCCGACCCGGGACCATGGTGAGCGTCACGGTGGTCGAGTCATCAGGGTTCGCCCCCCGCATGGCCGTGAGATAGGACGTGGTCCCCGTCCCGTAGCTGAGCAGATACACGGTGTCGTCGGCCTGATTGACGGTCAGCGCGTACGGCGTGGTTCCGACTGGAAGGGGGATGGTCCGGGAGTCGTCAAGGTTGGTCCCGCGGAAGGCGTAGATGCGCGTGTCGTCCTGGCTGGCGACGTAGACGGTGTCGTCGGCGTTGTTGACGGCGACAGCGGCCCAGCCACCACCGACGCCCGTGCCGGGCATGGGTGCTGAGTCGTCCAAGGCCCCGCGTGCATAAGTCCGCAAGGTCGCTCGACCCCCTGCTGGAGCTGCTGCCACCCCAGAAGTCATGACGCGGTTGCCGGTTCCGGTGGCCGCGACGGCGACAAATTGCTGCTGCCCGGCGGGGCCGCCCCAGGCGACCGAGTACCACGCGTTGTCGGCGGCGGAGGTGCGCGTGGTCCAGGTGATGCCGTCGGGGGAGGTCATGACGCGGTTGCCGGTTCCGGTGGCCGCGACGGCGACAAATTGCTGCTGTCCGGCAGGTCCGCCCCAGGCGACGGATCGCCACTGGTTGTCCGTGGCGGGGGTTCGCGTGGTCCACGTCACTCCGGCTGGCACGGAGGATGAATTGGTGACGAAGTACGCCGTGTCATCGACCTGATTGGCCGCCACGCCGAGCACACCCGACGAGAAAGCGAGCGAGTCGTCGTCCGGCGTGACGTTGTCGCCGGGGTTGTCCATGATGTCGAGCACGCCCGTGCCGTCGCCCAGGGACGACGCGACGAAGATGGAGTCGTCATCCAGTGTCGCGATACCGAGCACCGTGCCCGCCCCGCCCCCGAGGGATGTGGTGTCCCTCACGTAGGGCCCCGATTGTGCCGGCGCGGCGTGAGCACTGAGCCCCCCCAGCGCTGCCAGCGGGATGGCCACGGCCACGGGCAGGACGAGGGCAAGGAGTCGTCCGGCGAGACGCATCCTGCGACCGTAGTCCATGACGGATCACGACGTGATCTGCTCAGTCTCAATGGCGGCGATGCCTAGCCCAGGGTGCGCCGGGCCCTGATGAGCTTGGCGATCGTGGTCTTGGCCAGCGGCTTGTCGACCGGCACGTGGAGTGCGCTCTTCGTGCCTCCGTAGCGCTCCATGAGGTCGGGGAACTGCGACAGCACCTGGCCGCTGTAGGGGTAGTAGCCCACGTGCCTGGTGTGCGCCATGATCCCGCACAGCGGCGTTCCATCGACGACGAACGTCGGCATCTGGTACTTGATGCACTCGGTCGCGTCAGGGATGACCTCGAGGATTCGCTCCCGCATCGCCAGCAGCGTCTCGCGCTGCGGTGAAGGCGAGGACGCGTAGTACGCCGCGACCGCGCGCGGGGGAGCGTTCACGGGGGAATCCTGACACGGGCACAGTCGGGGACGGTGCAGGCCGAGAAGGAATCTTCCGCGGAAGATTCCTGTCCACAGGCCCTCGGATTCCGTGCGGGCAACCTTGCCGAAGCCATGGCCGGAGGGCTATGCCGTCGGGCGGAGGGAGCGCCGGTCGGCGGAGTAGCGCAGGGACTCGGCCGCCTCGCGGGCTGCCCGCAGCGCCTCCGCCTGCCCTCCTCCGACGTACACGGGGAGGGAGAGCGGCGCCGTCGTGCGCACGAGGCGCGCGTCTCCCGAGGTGAGCCAGCGCCACAGGATCTCGCTTTCCTCGATGAGCGCCTCGCCGGGCTGTACGACGTCCGCCGTCAAGAGCAGTGCCTCGAGCAGGGGGCGGGGGTCCTCGCCGCGCGGTGCCAGCCCCGCGGCAGCCAGCCGGCCGTGGCGGATCACGTGGACGTGCCAGGCGCCCTCGACGCACTCTGCGGCCACGACCTCCTCGACCGTCGCGAGGGCCGCGAGCTGCCGGGACCTCAGGCAGGCGCGCAGGAATGCCTCGAGGCGATCCCGCCAGGCGCGGGCCTGCTCGTAGCGGTCCGCCTCGCTGAGCGCCGCCATGCGTGCCATGAGTTCCTCCACCACCGCGCGGACGTCGCCGGTCATCGCGGCGATGGCGGCCTCCGCGGTGGCGGAGTACGCGACCGGATCACCCTGGCTCGCGCACGGTGCCGCGCACTGGCCGAGTTGCGCCCGCACGCAGCCGGCATCGCGCTTGGGGCGCACCGGCAGCCGCTCGGAGCAGTTGCGCAGGGGCAGCGCGGCCTGCAGCGCCTCGATCGCCAGGGAGGCGGCGCCCCGGCTGCCGAAGGGGCCGATCGCGGCGGCATGGCTGTCGCGCACCTGGGACACCGTGACCAGCCGGGGATGCGGCTCGCGCGTGAGCGCCACCCACGACACGCGCTCCGGGTGGCGGGAGCGGCGGTTGTACGGCGGTCGGTGCTCGGCGATGAGGCGTAGCTCCCGCACCCTTGCCTCGAGGTCGGTCGCGCACACGATGGGGTCGACGCGGTCGGCGAGGCCCACCATCTCCGACATGCGCTTGCGTGTCTCCGACGCCGTGAAGTAGTTGCGCACGCGCTGACGGAGGTTGCGCGAGGTGCCGACGTACAGCGGCCGCCCCTGGGCATCGCGGAAGACGTAGACGCCGGGGAGCTCCGGCAGGCCGTCGGCGAGGCGCCGCTTGGTGCGCTGCTGGGGAGTCGTGCGGCCGCCGAAGGCGAGGAGGTCCTCGAGGCTGTGCACGCCGAGGGAGCCGATCCGGTCGAAGAGGCCGTGCAGGACCGCGACCGTGGCCCGCGCGTCGTCCAGGGCACGGTGGATCGGGGGAGTGTCGGAGCGGAAGAAGCGCGCGAGGGTCTCGAGCTTGCAGTTGCGCACCTCGTCGCGCGTGAGCGCCCGACGCGCGATGCGCGCGGTGTCGGCGACGCGCGGCGATGGCCACGGCAGCCCGGTCCTATCGCATGCCCCGCGCAGGAAGCCGACGTCGTACGGAGCGTTGTGGGCGACGAGCACCGCACCGGCAGCGAACTCCCAGAAGGCGGCGTTGGCCGCCTCGACCCGCGGTGCGTCCGCGAGCATGCGGTCGGTGATGCCCGTGAGAGCGGCGATGAACGGGGGAATGGCCACGCCCGGGTTGACTAGCGTCTGGAACTCGCCGAGCACCTCGCCACCGCGGACCTTGACGGCCCCGATCTCGGTGATGCCGGCGTCCGCGGGCTTGCCGCCCGTCGTCTCGAGGTCGACGACGACGAAGGTGACCTCGCTCAGGGGCGTGCCGAGGTCATCGAGGCTGAGCTGGTGCTCGAACCCGTCGGCAGGCGCCATGGGGGCACCGTAGGCGGGACCTCCGACAGCGGCCGGGATTGACGGGGATCGACGCGGTGGGGCGCGCAACCTGCCCGCCCTGGGTCAGCCCAGGAAGCCCAGGACCGCCTCGCGGGTGGCGTCGGGCTGGTCGGTCCAGAAGATGTGGCTCGCCGAGGGCAGTTCCACCCAGGCGGCGCCGGGGATGCGCTCGGCGATGAAGCGCCCATTGCTCGGATCGACGAGGCGGTCGGCGTCGCCATGGATCACCAGTGTCGGTGCCGTGACTCCCGGGAGGCGGCTACCGGATCCCGACCAGGCACCCGCGCCGAGAAGCTGGCCCTCGTATCCCTCGGGCGTGGTGGGGATGCGCATGCGCACGTCGATGTCCTCGGCGATGAGCGCCCGGTCGGTCGAGTCGGCGTAGACGTAGGGGATGGCCGCCTCGGCTGCCTCGCGCGGCGTCAGGTCCGCGCGCTCGGCGAGGAAGGCGCGGACTTCGGCGGAGAACACCGCGTCGGTCCCTCCCGGATGCGTGCAGCCCAGGATCAGCCGGTCCACGGACGCACTGGAGGTGAGCACGAGCTCCTGGGCGATGGCGCCGCCCATGGACACGCCCCAGACGTCGCACCGATCGATACCGGCCGCCGCCATGACCGCCAGGGCGTCGGTGGCCATGCGCTCGATCGAGTACGGGCGCGCAGCGCCAGGGCCGGTGCGGCCCACCCCGCGGTTGTCGAAGCGGACGGTGGTGAACCGCTCGTTCAGCCAGGGCAGGACCCGCCACCAGGTGTCCATGGGGTACCCCAGACCCGTGATGAGGAGCAGGGGCGGGCCGTCGCCCTCGACCTCGTAGTGGAGCACGGCGCCGTCATGCTCGACCGAAGCCACCATCCGCTCCTCCCGCGGCGAGTAGGCTCCCGCCACCACAGTAGCCGCCATCGCCCGACAGGTGCGATCGACCGAGAGGAAAGTAGCCGATGGAACTCCCCGCCGGCATCACCGCGCACGACATCGACACCGATCGGCTCCGCATGCACTACCTGGAGTCGGGGCCGAGCGACGGCATCCCGGTGATCCTGGTGCACGGTAACCTCTCGACCGGGCGCTTCTACGAGACGGTGATGGCCGGGGCGCCGCCGCAGTACCGCTTCATCGCGCCGGACATGCGCGGCTTCGGGCGCTCCGAGCGCAAGTCACTCGACGCGACCCGGGGAGTCCGCGACTGGGCCGACGACACCTACGCGCTCGTGCGCGCACTGGGCATCGACGAGCCGGTGCATCTCGCCGGGTGGTCGACGGGAGGCGCGGCAGTGGCGGCGTACGCGATCGACCGGCCGGTTCGATCGCTCACGTTCATCGACCCGGTGAGCCCCTATGGCTTCGGAGGGTGCCACCGCGACGGGACCCCCTGCTTCCCCGACTGGGCGGGCACGGGCGGCGGCACCGGCAACCCTGAGTTCGTCGAACGGCTGAGGTCCGGAGACCGCTCCGCGGATTCGCCGTTCTCGCCCCGGAACGTCATGGCCATGTCGTACTGGTCGCCCACCTACGCCATGCCCGAGGACCGGTTCGACATGCTCGTCGACGAGGTGCTGCTGTCGTCGGTCGGTGACGAGGGCTACCCGGGGGACTTCACGCCCTCGGACAACTGGCCGGGGATGGCCCCCGGGACCACCGGGATCCTCAATGCGCTGTCCGGGAAGTACCTGTCGTGGTCGGAGATCGTCGACATCGACCCGAAGCCACCCGTCCTGTGGACCCACGGCGCCGAGGACATCGTGGTCGCGGACGGCTCGGCCTGGGAGATGGGCACTCTCGGCGCGGCGGGACATGTCCCCGGCTGGCCGGGCGCCGACGTCTACCCGCCCCAGCCCCAGGTGACCCAGATCCGCGACGTTCTCGAGGCGTACGCCGCACGCGGCGGGAGGGTGCAGGCGGAGTGGATGGAGGGCTCGGGCCATGGCCCCGTGCTCGACGCCTCCGAGCGCTGGAACGCGCTCTTCTACGCCTTCCTCGACTCCGCCAGCTGACCTCGCGGCGCCATGGCACAGCAGGAGTTCCTGCGCGGCCGCTTGGCCGTGGTGACGGGGGCCACGGGCAGCATCGGGTCGGCCATCGCCATGGCGTTGGCCGAGGAGGGCATGCGCCTGGTGCTGCAGGACAGGGACCCCACCGAGCGCGAGGGCCGGCTGGTGGCTGCTGCGCTCGCCGCCGGCGCTCCCTCCGTGGAGTCGGTCCACTTCGACCTGGCCCATGGTGCGACCGCCGAGCGAGGATTCGCCGAGGTGGCGGCTCGGCATGAGGTGGACGTGCTCGTCAACGTCGCCGGGATCCAACGCACTGCCCCCATCGGGGCGATGACTCGCGACACCTGGGACGAGATCATGGCGATCAACCTGAGTGCGGCGTTCCACTCCATGACGGCATGCCTGCCGGGAATGAAGGAGCGCGGCTTCGGACGTGTCGTCAACATCGCGTCCGTGCACGGCCTGGTCGCCTCGCGCGACAAGGCGGCCTACGTGAGCGCGAAGCACGGCCTCATCGGGCTCACCCGCGTGGCCGCCCTCGAGTGCGCCGACATCGGGACCGCCGAGACGGGGGGAGTGACGGTGAACGCGATCTGCCCCGGCTGGGTGCAGACCCCGCTCATCGAGGGTCAGATCCTCGCGCACGCCGAGCGGCTCGGCGCGGATCGCGAGGCGGGGCTGCGGGCCCTGCTCGAAGAGAAGGCGCCGTCGCTGCGGATGACCGATCCCGCGGAGGTGGGGGCCTTCACGGTGTTCCTCTGCCAGCGCCAGGCCCACAACATCACCGGATCCTCGTTGACCATCGATGGCGGGTGGACGGCCGTCTGAGCCGCGAGGCCCGGAGTTGGCCGCCCACCAGCCGCGTTTCGAGGTCGGTTTTCGCGGCCGGTGGGCGGCTATTTGGAGGGCGGCTATTTGGAGGCGCGACGCGGCTGGCCGGATGCCGTTGTCGGACCCCCCGCCTACGGTCGTTCCCATGAGAAGCGACCTGCCCCTGCCGGCTCTCGGCCCCGCGGAGCCTGCCGGTGACCTGCACATCGACTGCGGCACGTGCGTGGCCCGAGGTGACGCCTGCGGTGACTGTGTCGTGAGCCTCCTGCTGGGGCCGCCGGACGCGGTGAGCGGGGAGACGCGGGTTGCCCTCGCGGTCCTCGCGGACTCCGGGATGGTGCCCCCGCTGCGCTTGGTCCGGCCCGACGAGGGGGCCGCCTGACGGAGCGTCCGATCGATTCCGGGAAACGCCTGCGGGGAGGGACGATGACGAAAATGCACTGCGGGGAGGGACGGTGACCGTCCCTCCCCGCAGGCGTCCTGCTGCGTGACTGCCGTGCGTTAGAGGACCACGCGCTCGAAGATCATGTCTGCGCGAATCTGCGAGCCGTCAGGCATCACCTGGCTGGTGATGATCCGCATCTTGTCGGCCTTGAGCTTGATGCCGTAGGCGCGCGCGTCCCCGCCCGTCGCGTCGTCGGCGACCTCGAAGACGATCACGTTGGTGTGGTTCCAGAACCACGGGCCCTTGATCGCCCCGATGATCGGCAGATCGGCCTTGTACTTCCCGTTGCTCTTGATCTCGACGCCGTTGTCGTCATCGCAGTACCAGAACGGGCTCTGCGACTGGAAGGGGCAGGTCTGGGTGGGCTGACCCTGGATCTTCATGGCGGTGAGATGCCAGGTGCCCACGGGCGTGAGTGACGCGGGCACGTCGCCGGCCTGGGCGGACCCGGTGGCTGCCAGGGCAACCACGAGGCCGGCGGCGGCCATGGCGGCCGCAATCTTGCGTAGGGGACCCATGAGGTCGTCCTCTCGTTGGGGGGTGGAGTCGGCTCGGCGGTCTGGTGAGCAGTGACGGTCTGGTGAGCCGTGAAACGTGAGAAAGATATCGGCTGGAGGGGCTGGTGTGGCATTTCGATGCGGTTTCGTGATCATTCAGCCCCCGGTGCGACCCCGCCCCGCCTGAGCCGATGATGAGGGCATGACGGGTGGGTCGAAGACGGCGGTCCTCGCGGCCGTCGCGCTCCTCCTGGTCGGCCTGGTGCTCGCCGTCGTGCTCGTCCCGTGGGATGCCGCCGTGGCCCCGTGGGCCCCGCTGGACTTCCCCGATGCCCTCGGGGCCGTGGGGATCGACGCGGCTGCCGCGATCGCCGCGTACGCCGACGCCGCGTGGCTGCCCGGGCTCCTCGGCCTGCTGGCCGCCCCCGCGGTGGCCGCCCTCGTCCTCCTCACCCCGGTCCTGCGATCGGCCCTGGCGCGGATCGGGTCGGGCTGGCCGCCGCTCGCGAGCGGCTTCGCCCGCTGCCTGGTCCTCCTCGCGGTCGCGCAACTGGCCGCGCTGCCCTTCGATGCCTGGCTCGCCGCCGTGCGGCGCGACTACGGCCTGCTCATCGAGTCGTGGTGGGCCTGGTTCGGACGTTGGCTCGGCTATGCATCCCTCGTCATCATCCTCGGCTCCATCGCTGTCGCGCTCGCACTCGCGGCCGCGCGGCGCTGGCCTCGCGGCTGGTGGGCCGGTGCGGTCGTCGCCGGGGCCGTCGTGGCTGCCGTCGCATCGCTCGCGGTACCGCTGACGTACCAGGTCGAGGGCACCCGATCCGACCCCGCGCTGGAATCCCGCATCCAGGAGATCGCGACGCGCGCGGGCGTCGCCGTCGACCGGGTGGTGGTGGCCGAGACCAGCGACCGGTCTCCCGTCATCAACGCCACCGTGTCGGGCCTCGGGCCGACCCGCACCGTCACCGTCTTCGACACGCTCCTGCAAGTGCCGGACGATCCGGCCGGCTCGACCTTGCCCAAGCAGGTCGACGCGCTCATCGCCCATGAGCTCGTGCACGTGCGGGAGAACGACGTACTGCTGGGCACGCTCCTCGCGGCCATCGGGGCGGCGGCGATCGTGGCGCTGGCCGCGGCCGCGATGATGTCGACTCGCGTGCAGCGGATGCTGGGTGCGCGCGGTGCGGGAGATCCGCGAATGGTGCCGGTCCCCATCGCGATCGTCCTCGTGGGCAGCCTTCTCGCCCTGCCCGTCGGGGTCAGCGTGAGTCGTGCGCTCGAGGCACGCGCCGACCGGGAGGCCATCGCCCTCACCGGAGATCCGGCCGCCTACTCGGACCTCATGGCCCGGCTGGCCGCCACCAACAAGTCGTCACTGGAGCCCCCGCGCTGGCGGTATGCCCTGCTGTTCACCCACCCGACGCCGCTGCAGCGGATCGCGGCGGCGCAGGATGAGCAGGGCGCGGTGCCCTGACGACAGCGACGATCGCCACGACCGTGGCTGCGAGCAGGAGCACGACGCGGATGGACTGCAGCAGCACGGCCCACCAGGCGCCTTCGGTGAAGGAGCCGTACCCGAACGGGTAGATGGCCTGCGTCACCAGGACCGACGGAACCAGCAGCCACACGGCCAGTCGAGATCGGCTGCGGGGGTCAAGGAAGGTCACGGCGGCGACGCCGACGACCCACACGGAGTACTGGGGGGACAGCACCCGGCTGGTCACGACCGAGATCAGCACCGTGGCCAGGGAGACGTCGGCGGGAGCCGCACCCTCAAGCCGTCCGAGCAGTCGCAGGACCGCAAGCACGCCGAGGACGGCGAATCCCGCGACCGTGATGGCCAGACCGAGCGGGATGGTGATGGGCAGATCGACCTCCATGGCGCCGTACCGGAACTCCGTGGGCACGTCGAAGGCGAACGCGTTGGCGACCATGAACGGCCACGCGCCGACGGACTCGATCTGCAGGCCCCTAGCGCCCTGCTCACCGAGGAATGACACGGCACCGTCCGCCCACAGGCTGACGCCGAGCAGCACGACGGCCGCGGCCACGATGAATCCGGCGATGGCCGCGGGCAGTGCGCGGCGGGGAACCGACACCAAGAGCAGTGCGGGCCACACCTTGAGCAGAGCGCCGACGGAGAATGCCGCTCCCGCTGCCGCCGAGACCCAGTTCCTGCGCCGCGACGCCGGGATAGACGCCGCGACGCCCGTGGCGAGGACGAGCCCGATCACGGCGAACAGGGTCGGGAGAACGTCGAACCGGGCGATCAGCACGGGTCCGACGAGAAGGCCCCCGATCACCCATGCCCAGGCTGCGTCGTTCCCGCCCGAGCCGGAGGCGGCACGGCCCCGGGCGCGATGTCCGGCCACCAGCAGGATCACCGTGATGGCGAGGTCCGCGGCGAGCACGATGCCGACGAATGCGGCAACCGGATTGGGCCCGATTAGCGCGGCCAGGGCGAAGGCGAGGCCGGCCGCCGGGGGGTACTGCCACATGTCGTCACCCGTGGGAAACCGGCCCGTGACGAGGAGGTCGGACCACTCCGCGTAGAGCTTGACGTCGTTGATGACAAGCGGGCCGTCGGGATAGGGGACCAGGCCCGTCGCCGCCCCGACGAGCAGCGCGCGCGTGACGAACCAGGCGACGACGACGACCGCCGTGCTGCTGCCGAGTCGAGTCAGCAGCGAGTCGCCGTTCACGGGGCGTCGTCGCCCTGGGGCAGCAGCCCCAGGCGCAGCGCCGTCATCAGCGCCTGGGCACGGTTGGCCGCGCCGAGCTTGTCGTACAGGTGCGAGACGTGGGTCTTGGTGGTCGACTCGCTGATGTAGAGGCGCCGGGAGATCTGCGCGACCCCGAGACCGTCGGCGAGCAGGTGCAGGACCTCGGTCTCGCGCGGCGACAGTGCCGGGCCCTGCGGGGAGAGGCGTCGCTTCATCGCGTCGGCGAGGTCAGCCGACGCGAAACTGTGGGGTGCCGCCGCGGCATGCCGAGCGGCCGCCACGATCTCCTCGGCCGGTGCGCTCTTGGGCACGAAGGCGCTCGCTCCCGCCTCGAGGGCATCGAACAACTGCTGGTCGCCGGCGTACATCGTGAGTACCACGATGCCCATGTCGGCGCTGTGCTTGCGGAGCGCGCGCACGATCTCCAGTCCGTTGCCGTCGGGCAGGCGCAGGTCGATGACGGCGACATCGGGGGTGAGGTGAGTCCCTACCGCGATGGCCTCGGCAACGCTGGCGGCCTCGCCGACGACCTCGAGATCGTCCTCCCGCTCGAACGCGCGCCGGAGGCCCTCGCGGATGAGCTCATGGTCGTCGGCGAGCATCACCGTCGTCGTCATGACCCTCCTTCCCGCGGCGGTACAGCCGGCGCGGCCGACGTCTGCAGGGATAACTCCACCACAGTGCCGCTCGGGCTGCGTCGCTTGACCGTGAGGGACGCGCCGATGCGCGCGGCGCGCTCGCGCATGATCTGCAGCCCGAAGCTGTCGGGACGTCCGCGGCCCTCGGGTATGCCCCGACCATCGTCGGCGACGCGCAGGAAGGCATCACCCTCCGTCACGCGGTAGGTGACCCACAGGGTCCTCGCCTGCGCGTGGCGCCGGGCGTTGGCCACGGCCTCCTGGGCGATGCGCAGGATCTCCGGGGCGACGCCGGGCGGGAGGCGCGAGGCGTCCTCGTCGAGGACGAGGTGCACGGTGAGGCCGGCCTCGGCGCCCACGGCCCGGACGTGGCTGGACAGGGCCTCACCGATCCCGGCGCCCACCTCGGTGCGCAGGTCGAATATCGACAGTCGCAGTTCGGTGACGATGCGCGTGAGCTCCTCCCGGATCCGCTCGAGGTCGCGGCGCGTGGAGTCGTCGTTCACGCCACGGAGCGCGTCGTCGATGAGGAAGCCGAGCCCGGCCACCTCCTGCGCGATGCCGTCGTGGATCTCGCGGGCGAGTCGGCGGCGCTCCTCCAGTGTCGCGAGGTCGCGCACCTCCTCGAAGAGTCGCGCAGTATCGAGTCGAAGGGCGGCCTCGTCGGCCATGAGCTGCCCCTCGGCCAGGTCCTCGACCGGCCACAGGCCGCCCTCGCGCTGCAGCCCGACGAGGCCGACGCGCTTGTCGCCGAGCCTCAGCGGGATGACCGCGCACGCGGCGGCGCTGCCGAGTTCGGGACCGTCCATCTCGCCCAGGCGCTGGACGGCGACCCCGGCCTCCCACGCCTGGCCCCACAGCCCGGAGTGGACGGAAGGTTCCCAGTCGCGGGCCGAGTGGGCGGGGACCCGGGCCACGGGCAGAAGTGCTCCGCTCTCGCTGCGCACGAAGACTTCTGCGCGATCGTGCGGGAGCACGTCACTCAGCCGGCCGAGGGCCGCCTCTGCCAGGGCGGTCTCCTCGAGGCCCCCGGGGAGTTGCCGGGCGACATCGCGCAGTGAGGTGAGCAGTCGCCGGGCGGCGTCGTAGTCCGTGCGCGAGGGCGCTGTCCTCTCGCGCACGTGCGCGGTGAGGACCGCACCGAGCCCGAGCGCGGCCCCGATGGCGAGGGCGACGACAAGGTCGACGACGGCCACCGGGAGTCGCTCGCTCACACGGATGACCGTGCCCACGATGAGGATGAGGACCTCGAGCGCGATGCTCGAGGAGACCCCCGGGATGCCGAGGGCCAGCGCCGCAACGATGGGGGGCACAACGAGATACACGATCGACGGGCGATCACCGGGCGGCGAGGCGATGACGATGACCGCCGCCGCACCCGCCTCGGCGAGCGGAACGGCGAAGCGCAGCCAGTGCGGCCGGGGGATGAGGGACACCAGCGTCGCGGCGAGCGCGACCGCGGCCACGGCGACGATTTGCGCCCCGGACTTCGCGGCGTCACCGGTCACTGCGGCCAGGAGAACGACCGCGACAAAGCCAAGGCCTCGCGCCGCGCCCTCTCGGACGCGACGCGAGGCCCAGGCGTTGCTCACGCGTACAGTGCGTCGACCTCCGATGCGTACTCCTTCATCACCACGTTGCGCTTGAGCTTCATCGACGGGGTGAGTTGGCCGCCCTCCTCAGTCCAGTCCTCAGGAAGGATAGTGAACTTCTTGATGGCCTCGGCGTTGGAGACCGCCTTGTTGGCCTCGTCCACGGCCTTCTGGATCTCGGCGACGAGGTCGGGATCGTTGGTCATGGAGGCGATCGTGGAGTCGGCGGGCTTGCCGGCCTGCTTGAGCCAGGCGGGGAAGGACTCCGGGTCGATGGTGACCAGGGCCGCGATGAAGGGCTGGCCGTCGCCGACCACGATGCACTGGCTGACGAGCCAGTTGCCGCGCAGGCGATCCTCCAGCACTGCCGGGGCGACATTCTTGCCGCCGGCGGTGACGATGAGCTCCTTCTTGCGACCGGTGATCTTCACGAAGCCCTGGTCGTCGATCTCGCCGATGTCGCCGGAGTGGAACCAGCCGTCGGGCTCGAGCGCCTCGGCCGTCGCCGTCGGGTTGTTCCAGTAGCCCTTGAAGATCTGGGCACCGGCCAGCATGAGCTCGCCATCGGCAGCGACCTTGACGGAGGCTCCCGGGAAGGGCTGGCCCACCGTGCCGATCTTGATGTGGCCCGGCCTGTTCACGGTGGTGGCCGCCGAGGTCTCGGTGAGCCCGTAGCCCTCGAGGATCGTCACGCCGATGCCGCGGAAGAAGTGGCCGAGACGGTCACCGAGCGGAGCGCCCCCGGACACGGCCCAGGCGACCTTGCCGCCCATCGCCGTGCGCAACTTCCCGTAGACGAGCCGGTCGAAGACCTTGTGCTTGATCTTCAGCCCGAACCCCGGACCCCCGGTGTCGAGGGACTTGGAGTAGTCGATCGCGGTCTGCGCCGCCGAGTTGAAGATGTTGCCCTTGCCGTCGGCGGTCGCCTTCTGCTGAGCGGAGTTGAACACCTTCTCGAACACCCGTGGCACCGCAAGGAGGAACGTGGGCTGGAAGGACTGCATGTCGCCCAGGAGGTTCTTGACGTCGGGCGCGTGCCCGAGACGCGTCCCGGAGTACACGCAGCCGAGCTGGATGATCCGCCCGAAGACGTGGGCGAGGGGCAGGAAGAGCAGGGTCGAGGCACCCTCGACCTTGAACAGCTCCGGCATGCCCGCGACGATGTTGTCGACCTCGAACATGAAGTTGCCGTGGGTGAGCATGCAGCCCTTGGGGCGTCCGGTCGTGCCCGAGGTGTAGATGATCGTGGCGAGCCCCTCGGGGTTCAAGGTCGCACGGCGACTCTCGAGCTCCTCGTCGGAGACGCCCGCGCCTGCCGCGGCCAGCGCGTCGAGCGCGCCGTCGTCGAAGATCCACACGCGCGAGCAGTTCGGCACGTGGTCGGCGACCTGGTCGAACACGGCCTTGTTCTTCGCGCTCTCGAGGAAGACTCCGACGGCGTCGGAGTCGCTGAGGATCCAGTCCACCTGCTCGGCCGACGACGTCTCGTAGATCGGCACGACCGCCCCGCCGGCGTACCAGATGGCGTAGTCGGCGACGGTCCAGTCATAGCGCGTGCGCGACATGATCGCGACGCGCTGCCCGGGCTCCACGCCGGAAGCGACGATGCCCTTCGCGACGGCCTTGACCTGGTCGAGGAACTGCTGTGAGGTGACCCCCACCCATGCTCCGCCTCGATTCACGGAGAGCGCCACGCGGTTGGGCGCGCTGGCGGCGTTGTTCACGATGGCGTCGACGAGGCTCCCGCTGGTCGCGGGCGGGACGATGGCCTCCACGCTGAACTCGGTCTTCACGATCACTCCCGGGGTTTGATCTGCGGCTGATGCCATGGCTCGTGCGGGCCCATGGCTGAAGCCCCTAATAAGGCGACGTTACGGGAATACCCGCCGGGCGGCGACCGGAATGGGCCGCCCGGGGCCCGGCCTCGGGTGCGCCCCTATCCTGAGCGGCATGGCGGGCCTCGAGCATGGTGAGGACGCGGCGCCGGCCCCCGGGGCGGTGAACCTCGTCGATGAGACCTTCGTGGTCGTCGAGCGCACCCGCATCGCCGCCGTCGTGGCCGACCCGATCCGGTGGCGCGCCTGGTGGCCGGGGCTGAGCCTCACGGTCTTCATGGACCGGGGACTCGATGGCATCCGATGGTCCGTGACCGGCGACCTCGTCGGGTCGTGCGAGATCTGGCTGGAGGCGGTCGCGGACGGCGTCCTGGTGCACTTCTACCTGCGCGCCGACCCCACGGTCCCCGGCGCGCCGACGCGGCCGCGCGCGTTGCCGGCGTCATCCCGCGGGCGACGGGAGATCGATCGGCTCCGGCGACGGCAGGCCCTCGCATGGAAGCGAGCGGTCTGGGCGCTCAAGGACGAACTGGAGGGCGACCGCCGGGCGGGCGAGCCCGCGGAGGGGTGGTCCTGACGTGGCCGACCAGACCGAGTCCAGCATCGAGATCGACGCATCCCCCGAGGCCATCATGGGTGTCATCGCCGACCTTCCGGCCTACCCCGAGTGGAGCGACGGGATCACCCGCGTGACCGTCCTCGAGGAGCGCGAGGGGCGTCCGTACCGAGCCGAGTTCCACCTGGAGTCCGGCCCCATCCGGGACACGTACGTGCTCGAGTACGACTGGGACGGCGATCGCTCGGTCTCGTGGCACCTGGTGTCCGGCGAGATGCTCACGCACATGGACGGCACCTACCGCCTGGATCCCGCGGGAGACTCGACCACCGTGAGGTACCGGCTCGCGGTGGACGTCAAGATCCCCATGATCGGCATGATCAAGCGCAAGGCGGAGCGGGTGATCGTCGACACGGCGTTGAAGGGCCTGAAGCGCCGGGTCGCGTCGGTCGGCTGATCACACAACCGCGCCGTGGTCCCCATCGTCGCGGTGCCTCTCCCCGGCGCGCACGATGAGGGTGACGAATCCGGCCGTGAAGGCGGCGAACCCCGCGCCCGCGAGCCATCCGCCCAGACCCGTCACGTAGGACACGAGGATGAGGACCGGACCCCCGAGCGTGCCCACCCAGGCCGCGGTGTCGAAGCGGTCGCGCGGACGCGGCAGGGGAGGCGGAGGCGGCGGGACGAAGCGCTCGTCGTCGGGGTCCTCGGCGACGTCGTAGTCGCGTGGCCCCGGGGTGTGCTGGCGCACGAGTCGCGCGGACAGGCCCGATCCGGACTCCGGGCGGTCACCGGTGGACATCGGGGGGACTTCTGGATCCGCTGCGGTGTCACCGAAGCCGGAGACGATCTGCTGCCACGCGGCGTCGACCTCGTCCGCGGAGGCCGAGGCCATGGACGCGGCATCTGCGCGTGCGGCGGCATCGGCTAGGAAGTCCGCGCGAAGGGCGGGGAGGCGCTGCCCGATGACCTCGCGAGCGACCGCCAGCCGCCCGCGGTCGACGTACACGCGGCTGGTGGGACGGTCCGGGGCGCGCACCTCGCGGTAGGGGCCGGTCTCCCCGGCAATCGGCTCGGCGTACGCCCCGATCCCGGCATCGCGCAGGATTTCCAGGACGTGGTCGACCAGCGGCGGATCGACGTCCATGAGTGCGGCGTACGACGCCGCGGGAAGGCCGTTGCTGTGCACGGTGCTCACCCCGCGAGTCTGCGGATGAACTCGATGCTTCCGGCGTAGATGGTCTCGGCGTCGTTGTCGATGGTCGCCACGTGGTAGGAGTCCGGGAGCACGATCTCGGTGACGTCCTGGCTCGAGACGTGCTCCAGGATGTACGCCGTATTCGAGGCCTCGACGACGTGGTCCTCGGCGCTGCGGAAGATGAGAAGGGGCTGGTTGACCCGCGCGATGTCCCCCTTGACCTTCTGCCACAGCTTCGTGAGCGAGTACATGGCCTTGAGGGGGAGTTTGTCGTAGGCGCCCTCGTCCTGGCCCGGCTTCTTGATGTCGTTGGAGATCCCCGGGAATGCCGGCACCACCATCTGCATGGCCGGGAGCAGGAAGCGCTCCGGGCGCTCGGTCTGGACGGCCGGGTTGACCAGGACCAGCCCGCGGATTGCCTCACGGTGCATCTCGGCGAGCCGCAGGCTGAGCGTGCCGCCCATCGACAGGCCCATGACGAAGACGGTGTCGCACCGGCCCTGCAGTTCGCGGAACGTCCGGTCGGCCTCGGCGTACCAGTCCTCCCAGCGGGTGAGGTTCATGTCCTGCCACCGCGTGCCGTGCCCGGGCAGGCGGGGGACGCGGACGGTGTGGCCCTGCTCGGCAAGGCGGCGCCCCCAGGGAACCATGGACTTCGGCGACCCGCTGAAGCCGTGAATGAGCAGGACTCCGATCGAGCCGCCGTCGGCGGAGTAGGGCTCGGCACCGGGGAACAGGGGCATGGGACCTCCTAAGACGCCCCGATAGTGCCACACGGCCGGGTAGGCGGCGCGGTCACGGCTAGGGTGGGCCGGTGCTGTACTGGGTCCTGAAGTGGATCGTCGTCGGGCCCTGGCTGCGTGTGCTCTTCCGGCCGTGGACCGAGAACATGGACGTGGTCCCGAAAGAGGGCCCGGCGATCCTCGTGAGCAACCACCTGTCCTTCTCGGACTCGTTCTTCCTCCCGCTGGTGTGCGACCGGCGGATCACGTTCCTCGCCAAGCAGGAGTACTTCACCGGCAAGGGCATCAAGGGGCTCTTCAGCAAGGCCTTCTTCACGGGTGTCGGCCAGGTGCCCATCGACCGCAGCAGCGGTCGCGCGGCGGAGGCCGCGATCAATACCGGGGTGCGCGTGGTGCGCGAGGGTCACCTGCTCGGTATCTACCCGGAGGGCACGCGGACCGCTGATGGGCGCCTCTACCGCGGGAAGACCGGGGTCGCTCGGATGGCCCTGGAGGCGCAGGTGCCGGTGATCCCGGTCGCGATGATCGGCACCTACGAGATCCAGCCGCCGGGGCGCATCCGGCCGAGCATCAGGCGCGTGGGTATCCGCTTCGGTGAGCCGCTGGACTTCAGCCGCTACGAGGGCCTGGAGTCCGACCGGTTCGTGCTTCGGTCCGTGACCGACGAGATCATGTACGCGCTCATGGAACTCTCGGGCCAGGAGTACGTCGACATGTACGCGACCCGGGCCAAGCAGATCCGGGCGGACAAGGCGGCAGCGACAGCGGGCGAGCCCGACGACGAGTAGCTCGCGAGGTACCTCCCTTCCCCGCTTGCCGCCGGTGGGCCGCGTTTTCGGGGCGGGAATCGCGGTTGGTGGGCGGCTAGGGCGGAGGACGCCTACTCGAATCCGGGGCGGGGCACCCAGCTCATCATCGTCGTCGTGAACCCGCCGTCTACGACGATGTCGGCGCCGCTGACGTAGCGGGCGCGATCGCTGGCGAGGAAGGCCACGACGTCGGCGATGTCATCCGGGTCCGCGACGCGGCCCAGTGGCACGGCGGCGCCGCGGCGCTCGGTCACTCCCGGGACGGCGTAGTACTGCTCCGTCATGGGGGTGCGCACCATGCCGGGGCTCACCGTGTTGCTGCGGATCCCCCGGGGCCCCAACTCGAGGGCGAGTTGCTGCGACATCAGGATGAGCGCGGCCTTGGACGCGCTGTAAGCGCCGCTGTTGGCCTGGGGATGGGTGCCCGAGATGGACGCCACGTGCACCAGTGCGCCGCCCCCGCGCTCGGCTATGGCGGGCGCGAATGACCGCGATGTAAGCAGGTAGCCGGTGAGGTTGACCGCGATGAGTGCGTTCCAGTCCGCGATGTCCACCTCGGACAGCGCACCTGGCCGGATGATTCCTGCCGCGTTGACGAGGATGTCGCACGCCCCAACGCGGCGCGCCAACTCCGTCACGTCCGCCTCATCGGAGATGTCGCACGACTCCGCGGCAAGGCCGGTCCCCGCGAGCGCCGACGGATCACGATCTACGGCGATGACCTCAGCTCCGGCGGCGGCGAGCGCCTCCGCGCACGCACGCCCGATACCGCTCCCGCCCCCGGTTACGACAGCGCGTCGCCCCGCGATGCCCAGCCAGTCAGACATGGGCACCCTGGGTCGCCAAGCGGGACGGCTTGGCCGGCCCGACGGCGACCTGATTCGTCTCGAGGAATGACAGGGCCGCCTTCGTCTGCTCGACCTGGTCAAGCCAGAGCGGGCGAATGATGTCGATGCGCGATTCGTGCGGCTGCAGCTTCGTCAGTGGTCCCGCGATGGGCATGAACCCGCCGGAGGCCTCGTGCATGGCGATCATGCGCACCGCGAGGTCGGCCTGGATCGGATAGATCGGTGGCTGCGGACCCCGGGCCCCGATCATCCCGATCAGGTAGAGCTTCTCGAGGTCGAGTGGGACGACCGCGCCTCCGACGCGGAGGGGTACGCCGTCCTCGCGCACCAGTAGCGACTCGTCGAGGAACGGCAGCGACGCGTGGAATCCGGTGGCCCACAGGATTGTGTCGAAGTCATCGGAGGTGCCGTCGGCGAAGTGCACGGTCCTGCCGTCGAACCGTTCGATACCGGGGCGCACCGTGATGCGCCCGTGCTGGATCCAGTAGAGCAGCAGGTCGTTGACCACGGGCGGCCCGTCAGCGAGCGTGTGGTGGTCGGGCTCGGGCAGGCCGGGGTAGTCAGACGCGGTGCCCACCGAGACGCGCATCATCATCCGGGCGATGAGGTCCTGCTCCTCGAAGGTGAACTCCTGCATCCACGCGAGTTCCGAGCGCGGCCGGCCGAAGAAGGTCTTGGGCTGGAAGAAGTGCCCGCGGCGGATGACGATGTGGGTGTCCAGCCGGTCCTGGGCGGCGTCGACGGCCAGGTCACAACCGGAATTGCCCGACCCCACGACGAGCACGCGCCTGCCCTCGATGTCGCCGGTGTTGCGGTACGAGCCGGAGTGGACCTGCTTGCCCGTGAAGGTGCCGGGTACTTCCGGGATGCGCTGGTCCCACAGGTGGCCGTTGGCAACGAGGACGCCGTCGTACTCCCGGCGAACGCCGTCGGAGGTCTCGACGGTCCAGCCGTGAGCACCGACCGGACCGTAACCGGCGACGGGTGTGGCCGATACAACCGCGGTGTTGAACGTGATGTGGCGCCGCAGGTCGAAGGTGTCGGCGTACAGGTGGAAGTACTCGAGCATCTGGTCGCGATGGGGGAAGAGCGGCCAGTGCTCGGGCATGGGCAGGTCGGCGAATCCGGTGACCTGGCGCGACGTGATGAGGTGCAGCGCGTCGTAGTCGTGGTTCCAGTGACCGCCGAGCGTGTCGGACTTCTCGAAGCAGTCGACGTCGTGGCCGGCGTCGAGCATCGCCTTGAGGGAGGCGAGGCCTGCGGGGCCGGCGCCGATGATGCAGTAGCGGGTCATGGCTTCTCCTGCGTGGTTCCGAGGACCTGATGGGCGAGGGGGTGGTCGCGGATCTGCGCTGCGTCGGCATCGGCGTAGGCCCGCGCGAATTCCGCCACGGTGGCCTGGACGTGGGTGCGCCAGGCAGAGACGGCGGCATCCGGATCGTGAGATTCCAGGGCGGCGAGGAGGCGCTGGTGTCTCTGGATGAGCGCGACATGATCGGTGCTGTCGTAGGTGATCCCGAGCAGGCTGACGAAGGACGCCGCATCGCGGGCGCTCTGCTCGAGCATGGCGCTGATGCGCGGCAGCCTGCTGAGCGAGAGCACGGCGTCCTGGAACGCGAGGTCGGCCTCGAGCATGGCCTGCGGGTCAGTCTGTACGGCGGGATCGCGGAGGCGCGCGAGCATGTCGGCGGCAGCAGCGAAGTCGGGAGTGTCGGCGGCGCGGGCCTCGACGGCGCTGGCGAGGGCGAGGGCCCCTAGGGACATGCGGACCGCATACACCTCGAGAACATCGCCGAAGGACGGGCTGGCGACCACGGCTCCGCGGTTGCGCCGCAGGACGACGAGGCCTTCGGGGGCCAGGAGTCGGATGGCCTCGCGGACCGGGCCGCGCGAGACCGCAAACCGCTCGGCGAGGTCGGTCTCGACCAGACGATCGCCGGGGCGCAGAGTGCCGTCGAGGATGGCTTCGCGCAGGCGCTCGGCGACGAGGTCGGCCGTCGAGGTCTCCGGCAGGGGCGCGAACGTCGTCGTCATCGCATCACGTCCGCGCCGGAGAGCACGATCGTCTCGCCGTCCATGAAGCCGGCAATGCCCGAGCCGGTAAGGGTCCACACCCACTCGGCGATCTCCCCGGGCTGGGCCACGCGACCGAGGGGGATGGACTTCGCCGCTTCTGCCATTCGCCCCGTGGCCGCATTGCCGGGGGTGTCGACCCAGCCCGGCGCGATGCCGTTGACGCGGATGCCGCGCGGAGCGAGTTCGAGGGCGAGCGACTTCGTGAGCATGACGACCGCGGCCTTCGAGGCGCCGTACAGCAACTGCCCGGGCGAGACCGTGAAGGCGTCGACGGAGGCGAAGTTCACGATGGCGGAGCCCGCGGGCATGAGGGGAGCGCAGGCGGCGGTGACATTGAGGATGCCGAGCACGTTGACGTCGAAGATGAGCCGGTAGAGCTCGTCGGTGTAGGTCTCGAGGGTGGTGGGCGGGTAGACGCCGGCGACATTGGCAAGCGCATCGATGGGTACGTCGCCCGCCGCCTTGGCGAGCGCCTCCTCGACGGCGGCGCGGTCACGCACGTCGACGACCACCGGCGTGAAGCGCTCGTGCGCGATGCCCGTGTCCGCCGCGAGGTCGAGGCCGATGACGGACCAGCCATGGTCCAGGTAGCAGCGCGCGGTGGCCTGCCCCATGCCGCTGCCCGCTCCCGTCACGACGGCGAGTCCCATGCGGGGGAGGTTAGGTCCCTTGGGCCAGATTGTCAACAATCTGCAAAGTGACCGCCAAGCGGTTTCCCCTCGGGTTTCGCGCCGCGAACCCACAACTACGCGGCCTATGAGTTGTCGATTCGCGGCGCTGATCGGGGCTGATCCCCAGATGCGGCGTGCCCGGGTTATCCGGAGCGCGCCTCCGCACGACCGGGTGCTGGGCCGCGGTCCCGCAAGGTCGGCCCATGCCACCTCGTCGGGAAACTCTCAGGACGGCCGATCGACTGCGCGCGGCGTTCGGTACGTCGGCCTTCAGTAGTGCCGCGGGCATGGCCCTCGGCCTGTCGGCACGGCAACTCGAGCAGGCCGCACGTTCAGGATCCATCGTGCGCATCCGCAGGGGTTTGTACGTCGCCTCGTCCGATCCAGCCCACGGGCACCTTGGATTGCTCTGCGACGCAACGCAGCGCCTGACTGGGCAGGGCACTGAGGTCGCTGTCATGGCAAGGTCCGCCGCCTCGCTCTGGGGCATTGGCTACGTCGCTCCGCATCCTGAACTCGTTGCGTCACCCGCCACGCTCGCGATCCCTAGCACAAGCTCGCACCGCGCGGGATGTCGCGCTGGATTGCAGTTGCGCAAGATCGACATCCCGCCGGCTCATGTCACGGACTGGGTGGGTGGCCTACGCGTGACGACGCCGTTGCGCACCGGAATCGACCTCGCGCACGATTTCCGCAAGACGCCTCGCCATGCTCTCGCGGTCATGTGTCTCGCCATGCGCTGCGATATCGAGCAGAGTCTGGGCCTGACGGACGCGCGACAGGTGTCGCGAGCACTGGATACCGGCGATCGCGTGAGTTTCCGGGTGGCCGAACTCCTGCACATCCTGGATGAGGCGAACCTCCGCGGCGGCCGGGCGTTGACTGCATACGTTGAGCAGACCAACCCTGCATTGGAGAACCCGTTCGAAGCGCTCTCTTGGGCGAGTTTCGTCCTGAGCGGTATCGCGCTCCCTGCGTGCCAGAAGTGGGTGCAGGGTGCGAGCGGACGTTGGTATCGCGTCGACTTCCTGTGGCCCGCGTTGGGGCTCATCGGCGAGGCCGATGGGGCGGTCAAGTACGGCACGCCGGCTGAGGTCATGGCGGAGAAGCGGCGCCAGGCGGATCTGGAGGCGGCGGGCTACCGGTTTGTGCGCTGGATCTGGGAGGACGTCGTGCCCACTCCACAGCCGATGATCCGTCGCGTCGAGCGTGCCATGGCGGAGTGCTCGGCGGGGAAGCACCGGCCGACGGGAGTGGGAAGCGCCCTGATCGCGCGGGAAATCGCCAAGTACCGCGGTCTCTAGTTGTCGATTTCGGGCGCAGATCCACGGCAGTGGGCAGCGGGGTCCGACGGGCGATTCCTACTCCTCCAGCCAGCCCTTTGCGCGCT
>JAPOJD010000101.1 GCA_029978585.1 Actinomycetota bacterium | reverse complement strand
GAGCAGGAAGGCGACCGCGATGAACGGCGCCGCCGTGGTCACGAGGGTCGTCGTGCTGCCCGTCATGAGCAGGAGCAGCGCGGCGAGCGCCCCGGCCCCCGCGGCCACCGACTTGGTCCACAGGTAGGTCCAGACCTTCCAGCCCCAGGGACGGGGATGGGAGGTGTTGAGGGTGGTGCGGGCGTTGGTGATCGGGTCGCCCGGCAGGTCGGGAGCGGTCTGCAGGCGCAGGATGTCGGGCTCGGCCCACAGGTAGGTCTGGTCGACGGGCGCCACCAGCGGGTCGAGGGCAGCCTTGTCGGCGCCGACGTAGTAGACGTTCGGACTGGTGTTCTGCTCCGGTGCCCGCACGCTGACCGGCTCGATGCTGATGAGCTTGCGGATCCCGCTGTTGGGATCGTCGAGGTCGCCCACCCAGATGGACTCGGTCGGGCACACCTGGACGCAGGCGGGCTCCAGGCCCTGGTCGACGCGGTGGGCGCAGAAGTTGCACTTCGCCGCGGTGTGAGTCTCCTCGTCGATGTAGATCGCGTCGTACGGACAGGCCTGCATGCAGCTCTTGCAGCCGATACAGCGGTCGCGGTCGAAGTCGACGATGCCGTCATCCCGCTTGAACAGCGACTGGGTCGGGCAGATCGTGACGCAGGGCGCGTCGGTGCAGTGGTTGCAGCGCAGGACGGCCATCTCCCGCGTCGCGTTGGGGTAGGCCCCCTTGTCTACGTACTTCACCCAGGTCCGGAACTGCCCGACGGGGATCTCATGCTCCGTCTTGCAGGCCACGGTGCACGCGTGGCACCCGATGCACGTGCGTTGGTCAATGGCGAAGCCGTAGCGCACCCTGCCTCACTTCTTCCGGATGTAGAACTTCATGACGCCGTCGGCCTCCTCGGACTCGACGAGCTCGTTGCCGGTCTGGCTTGCCCACGCCGGGATATCGGAGCGCGCGCCGTTGTCGGTGGCCTCCACCAGCATGATCTGCCCGGACTCCAACTCCTTGATGCCCTTTGCGGTCATGAGGACCGGCATCGGGCATGACTGCCCCTTGGCATCGACGGTCTTGGCTGCTTCTGGCATGTCCATGTCCTATCAGGTCGGAAAAGCGGAATCTCGTGCGCGAATCAGATGAAGAGGTTGATGTCGGACTTCGCCATCTTCTGAAGTGCGGTGGCCGCGCCTACGGGCTCGCCGAGCCCGTCGACCATCTGCGCGGGCTCGATGCCGAGAAGGTCCATGGTCATCTGGCAGGGCCAGAGGTTGACGCCCATCTCCTGGCACATCTCGAAGAGGTCCTCCGGGGGGGCGAGCTTGTTCTTCTCGGCGACCTTGCGCATCATCCACGCGCCGGAGCCGCCCATGTTGAGCTTGGAGAGCTTCGCCTTCTTCATGCCGGGTGCGTTCATTCCGGCCAGGGCCTTCGTCATCGCGTCATAGCCGGTGATTCGCACGTCGTCCTTCACCAGGGGGAAGAGGCCCCAGAAGGTGAAGAACACGGTGACGTCCATGCCGCTCGCCGCGCCGGTGGAGCTGAGGATGAACGTCGGCCAGAGCTTGTCGAGGTCGCCGCTGAAGGCGATGATCGTCATCGAGCCGGGCGAGTCGTCGTCGTGGTTGGCCATGGGGCCTCCTTCGGCAGTCGTGCGTTGCGCGCGGCGGGAGCCGCGATCCGTGCCATGACGCTACGGGGCCCGAAGCCCCGCGGGCAAGAGCGGCCCCGAGAATCGCCAATCCCCTTCCCTCGGGGACATTAGCGCATTAGTGTCTGCGCATATCTGGTTTCGGCGAATCGGTGTCGCCGGCTCGGGCAGGAGGTAGGCATGGCTCGGTCCATCACGCCCCGGGAGCTGTACGACGGGATCGCGGAGGGGTCGGTCCCCTTCGTCCTCGACGTGCGCAATCAGGACGAGTTCGCCACCTGGCAGGTGGAGGGCACCAGGCCGGTCCCGATGAGGAACGTGCCGATCTGGGTGGCGGTCGAGGAGTCCGAGACGCTGGCGCAGGAGATCCCCGACGGCACCGTGGTGGTCTGCGCGCACGGCAACGGCAGCGACCTGCTCATCGACGTCCTCGCCGATGAAGGCCGCGAGGTCGTCACCCTTGAAGGGGGCACTGCCGCCTGGGCCGAGCTCCTGGTGCCGCGGGAGATCCGCGGACTGCCGGACGGCATGGTGGGCTACCAGGTCGCCCGCCCCGCCAAGGCGTGCCTGTCCTACGTCATCGGCGTGCCGGGGCAGGGCTGCATCGTGGTCGATCCCGCGCGATTCCCGCGGGCCTACCTCGACCTCGCCGAGCGGCACGGCATGCGGATCGTCCACGTCATCGACACCCACGTGCACGCCGACCACATCAGCGGGGGTCCCGCGCTCGCCGAGCAGGTGGGTGCGTCGTACCACGTGCCCATGGAGGACGCCGGCGCTTCGACGCCGTTCGCCAATGCCCCGTTCGGCGACGGGGAGGTGATCGACCTCGGGGACGCGAAGTTGGAGGTCCTCGCCATCAAGATGCCCGGCCACACCCCCGGCAGCACCTGCATCAGCATCCCGGGCCACCTCATCCTCACCGGCGACACCGTGTTCGTGCGGGGCCTCGGGCGCCCCGATCTCACCGGGAAGGCCGCCGAGCTGGCCGCGGAGCTCTTCCACACCATCCACGATCGGCTGGCGCCGCTCGACCCGGCGACGGTGGTGATGCCAGCCCACTGGACCTTCCCCGAGGAGATCGACGACGACGGGATGGTGCAGACGACCCTGGCCCGCGTTTTCGAATCCTCCCTGGTGACGGAGGAGGATATGGCGGCGTTCATCGAGGAGATCGTCGGCACGCTGCCGGCAGCCCCGGACTTCTACGACACGATCCGCCTGGTGAACTCCGGGCGGGCGGCCACCGCCGAGGAGATCGAGACCCTCGAGATCGGGAAGAATCAGTGCGCGGCGTCGACGAGCATGTGAAGTCCGCGGGCGTGCGGCCCGTGGTCAACGAGGAGGGCTGATGGATCGCGAGACCGCCATCGAGATCCACGAGCTGCACGCGCGCCTGTGCAAGGCGATCGCCGACCCCAAGCGCCTGCTCATCATCAACGAGTTGCGCGATGGCCCGCTCACGGTGGGGGAGTTGGCGGACGCGCTGGAGATCGGGCAGTCCAACTGCTCCCAGCACCTCGCGATCCTGCGCGACCGCGGCGTCGTGGAGGCCGATCGCCAGGGGCCCCACGTGATGTACTCCCTGCGCAGCGACAAGGTGCTCGCCGCCATCGACCTGCTGCGGGAGTTCATGGCCGAGGAGCTCGGCAGTGCGAGCCGGCTGGGCAAGGCCGCGACCCGGGCCCCGCGCACGCTGGTCCGCCGCTAGGCGTCCAGCGGCGGCTCGAACGTCAGCCCCCAGACGAACGGCTTCCCGCTCACCAGGGACCACCACACTTGGACCTCGTGTGCGCCACAGAACGTGCTCACCCGGTATCCGGAGACCTCCGACCGGGGCCAACGAATCGCCTGCCAGCGGCAGGAGTCAGGATCTGTCATGACGCGGTGCAAGAGTTCGAGGGCCGCGTCCCAGAGCGCCTGCGGCACGGCCGCGAGCGCGAGTTCGTCGAGGCGATCGAAGACCGAGTCGTGAGCCCGAAGTTCGAAGTCGTTCGCCATCAACCGTGGGCCGGCCGCTCGACCGAGACGCGCCGCGAGGAGGTTCGCACGCCCTCAAGCGTGTCGAGCAGGGCTTCGCGCAGGCTGGGCGGCCCCGCCAGGAGGTCGCGTTCAGCACTCGACATCACCACGACCGGAGTGAGCAGCAGCGTGCCGTCCGGGTTCTCGGTCACCTCGTAGAGCGAGTCCTCCTTGCGCCCGATGCGTCCGAAGGACGCTCGGCGGCGGTCGTCAAGGGAGAGCAGGGCCATGGCAGTCCTCCTCAATCGCGGTCCGCGGAAACTCGGGCCTCAGAAGGGGAATCATACCCCTTTACCCATTTTGGGCAATGGGGGCAGGAATGGGGAGCGGCGGCTACATCGAGCGGCGGTACTCGCCACCCACCTCGAAGAACGCCTCGGTGATCTGCCCGAGGGAGCAGGTGCGCACGGCATCCATGAGGGCGGCGAAGACGTTGCCGCCCTCCTCGGCCGTGCGCTGGAGCTCGGCGAGCGCGCCCGGGGATTCCGCGCGGTGCCGCTCGTGGAAGGCGCGCACCCGCTCGACCTGGGAGCGGCGCTCCTCCTCGGTGGCGCGGGAGAGTTCCTGCTCGCGGGCCTGGTCGGCGCCGCCCTCGGAGAGGAACGTGTTGACGCCGACGATGGGCAGCGACCCGTCGTGCTTGCGTCGCTCGTAGTCCATCGACTCGTCCTGGATCCGGCCGCGCTGATAGCCGGTCTCCATCGCCCCGAGCACACCGCCGCGGTCGGTGATGCGGTCGAACTCGTCGAGGACCGCGCGCTCGACCAGGTCGGTGAGCTCATCGATGACATAGGAGCCCTGGAGGGGATTCTCGGTGGACGCCAGGCCCCACTCCTGGTCGACGATGAGCTGGATCGCCATGGCCCGGCGGACGGATTCGTCGGTCGGCGTGGTCACCGCCTCGTCGTAGGCGTTGGTGTGCAGGGAGTTGCAGTTGTCGTAGTAGGCGCACAGGGCCTGCAGGGTCGTGCGGATGTCGTTGAACGACATCTCCTGGGCGTGCAGGGACCGGCCCGACGTCTGGATGTGGTACTTCAGGCGCTGCGCGCGCTCCGAGGCGCCGTACTTCTCACGCATCGCGATCGCCCAGATGCGGCGCGCCACCCGCCCGAGGACGGCGTACTCCGCGTCCATGCCGTTGGAGAAGAAGAAGGAGAAGTGCGGGGCGAAGTCGTCCACCGACATCCCGCGCGCCAGGAACGCCTCGACGTAGGTGAAGGCGTTGGCCAGGGTGAAGGCGAGCTGGGTGATGGGGTTCGCTCCGGCCTCCGCGATGTGATAGCCGGAGATAGAAACCGAGTAGAAGTGGCGCACGCCGCGGTCGATGAACCACTCCTCGACGTCGGCCATGCATCGCAGCGCGAACTCGGTGGAGAAGATGCAGGTGTTCTGCCCCTGGTCCTCCTTGAGGATGTCGGCCTGCACCGTGCCGCGCAGGGAGCCCAGGGTGCGCGACTCGACCTCCCGGCGCTCGCGATCGTCGAGGGGGCGTCCGAGTCGCTCCTCGGCGAGGTCGATCTGCTGGTCGATCGCCGTGGCGAAGTACATTGCCAGGATCGTGGGAGCGGGGCCATTGATGGTCATCGACACCGATGTCGCCGGGTCGCACAGATCGAACCCGGCGAAGAGCTCGCGCATGTCGTCGAGCGTCGCGATGCTCACCCCGGACGTGCCGACCTTGCCGTAGATGTCGGGCCGGGTGGCTGGGTCGCGGCCGTAGAGGGTGACCGAGTCGAAGGCGACCGACAGCCGCGTCGCGGGCTGCCCGTCCGCCAGTAGGTGGAAGCGGCGGTTCGTGCGGGCGGGATCGCCCTCGCCGGCGAACATGCGCGTGGGCGCCTCGGCATCGCGCTTGAGCGGGAACACTCCGGCGGTGAACGGGAAGCGGCCCGGAAGATTCTCCTCGCGCAGGTAGCGCACCAGGTCCGGGTACGACGACGTGCGCGGGACACCGACGCGCGCGACGGCCGTGCCCGACGGCGTGGTGCGCCAGCCCTCGTCTCCCGCCCGGGAGGCGGCGCGCTGCCCTTCCCACGCGGCGAGAGCCTCGAGGGTGTCGGGGCGTAGGCGGGCGCGCTCCTCGTCGGCGATCGCCCCGAGGTCGCCGACGGGCAGGCCACGCTCGGCGAGGAGGCCGGCCGCGGACTGTGCGGCCTGCAGGCGGCCCGCGGCCTCGGCCTGCGATGCGGTGACGTCGTGGTAGTCGCGCACGGAGTCGGCGACGTCGGACAGGTAGCGCACGCGAGCAGGCGGCACGATGCCGCGCAGCGCGCTCGACCGGCGTTCGGCAGGCAGGGAATGGTCGGTGGAGTCCGCCGGCAGGCCCCGCTCGGCGAGCAGCCCGCGCAGGTAGCGGGCAAGTGCGGTGACGCCGTCGTCGCCGAAGCGCGCTGCGGAGGTGCCGAAGACAGGCATGTCCTCCCAGGACGCGGCGAAGTCGCCGCGATTGCGCAGGAGCTGGCGTGCCACGTCGCGGTAGGCGTCCTGGGCGCCCTGCCGCTCGAACTTGTTGATCGCGACGACGTCGGCGAAGTCCAGCATGTCGATCTTCTCCAGCTGGCTGGCCGCCCCGAACTCCGGCGTCATGACGTAGAGGGCGACGTCCACGTGCTCGCGGATCGCGCTGTCGCCCTGCCCGACGCCGGGGGTCTCGACGATCACGAGGTCGTAGCCCGCCGCGGCGCATGCACCGACCATGTCGTCGAGTCCCGCCGGGATCGTGGAGCCCCGCGCTGCCACAGAATGGAAGAAGACGCCCTCGTCCGCGGTCGAGTTCACCCGGATGCGGTCGCCGAGCAGCGATCCGCCGGAGCGGGAGCGCGTCGGGTCGATCGCGAGGATCGCGATGCGGGCCTTGTCCCAGCCGCGCAGGCGCCGCACGAGCTCGTCGGTGAGGCTCGACTTGCCCGAGCCCCCGGTGCCGGTGATGCCGAGGACGGGGACCTGTCGCGCGTCGGCCGCGGCGCGCAGTTCGCCGAGCACCGCGGTGTCGAGGGTGGCCTCCTCGATCCGGCGCAGCGCGGTGCCAAGAGCGCGCTCATCCCCGGCGAGTACGTCGGCTACCGCGGGCGTGGGCGCTCCCGGGCCTGCGGCGGTCTCCGCGAGCATGTCGTCGATCATCCCGACCAGGCCCAGGCGCTGGCCGTCCTCGGGGGAGTAGATGCGCACGCCGCGCGCGGCCAGGGCGTCGATCTCGTCGGCGACGATGACGCCACCGCCGCCGCCGAAGACGCGGACGTACGGCGCTCCGGCCTCGCGCAGCCGCTCCACCAGGTAGTAGAAGTACTCCAGGTGGCCGCCCTGGTAGGACGACACGGCGACCGCGTCGGCGCCCTCCTGGAGTGCGGCCCGCACGACGGCATCGACGCCGCGGTCGTGGCCGAGGTGCACGACGTCGGCGCCGCGGGACTGCAGGATGCGGCGCATGATCGTGATCGCGGCGTCGTGGCCATCGAAGAGGCTGGCCGCCGTCACGAATCGCAGGGCCTTGCCCTCCGCCATGGTTCCTCCCGGTCCTCGACCCTAGGCGCTCCGGCCTCCCGCGTCATTCCGGCCGGTGCTGCACCTGCTCGATGGTCACGGTCCGGTCGCCCACGAGACGTGCCTCCTCTGGGTCATGGGTGACGTGGACCGCCGGGGTGCGCAGGGTGCGCAGGAGGTCGCGCACGTCGAGGGCCAGCCGGTCGCGCAGCTCGCGGTCGAGGGCCCCGAAGGGCTCGTCCAGGAGCAGCAGCCGCGGGCGGGGCGCGAGGGCCCGGGCGAGGGCCACGCGCTGCGCCTCGCCCCCGGAGAGCGTCGCCACCGGGCGCCGCGCGTACCCGGCAAGGCCGACGAGTTCGAGCAACTCCGCCACGCGCGCGTCCTGTTCGCCCTTCGGCGTGCCGGATCTGCGGATGCCGAAGGCGACGTTGCCGCCTACGTCGAGGTGCGGGAAGAGCAGCGCGTCCTGGAACACCAGCCCGAACGCGCGCCGATAGGACGGGACCTCGGTGATGTCGGTGCCGTCCCACCGGATGCAACCCGCGCTGGGGTGCTGCACGCCGGCGATGCAGCGCAGG
>JAPOJD010000183.1 GCA_029978585.1 Actinomycetota bacterium | reverse complement strand
TCCTACGTCGGTCCCCCTCCCGCCAGCGGTGCCTGGCGGGAGGGGTTCGACGTGGGGGAGCGCCGCTTCCTGGACGTGGGACCCCTCGACCTCGCCCTGGGTGGGGCCCTGCCCTCCGTTCGGGTGGCCTACCAGACGTGGGGGACCCTCAACGCAGACCGCAGCAATGCGGTGTACGTGTGCCATGCCCTGACCGGCGACTCTCACGTCACGGGCCCGGCCGGACCAGGCCACATCGTGGGGGGCTGGTGGGACGGTCTCGTGGGCACCGGGCGGCCCATCGACACAGACGAGTGGTTCGTTGTCTGCGCCAACGTCCTGGGAGGCTGCCAGGGGACGACCGGGCCGTCGAGCCTTGCGCCGGACGGCCGCGCCTGGGGCAGCCGCTTCCCCCGCGTGGGCGTGGCGGACATGGTCGAGGTCGAGAGGCGCGTCTCGGATGCACTCGGCATCGACGAGTGGGCACTCATGCTGGGCCCCTCGCTCGGGGGCATGCGGGTCCTCGAATGGATGGTCTCCGCACCCGAACGCGTGCGCGTCGGACTCGTCCTGGGCACGACGGCGGCGGTCACGGCAGACCAGATCGGCACTCACGCGACTCAGATCGCGGCGATCCGTCAGGACCCGCGCTTCCGAGGAGGCGACTACTACGACGCCCCGGCCGGGGAGGGCCCCCACGTCGGCATGGGCATCGCGCGCAGGATCGCGCACCTGACCTACCGCACCGAGGCGGAGCTCGACCTCAGGTTCGGCCGGTCCGCTCAGGAGGGCGAGGATCCGGGGGCCGGTGGACGCTTCGCGGTGGAGTCCTACCTCGACCACCAGGCCGACAAGTTGGCTCGCCGGTTCGACGCCAATACCTATGTTGCACTCACCGACGCCATGACGATGTTCGACGTCGGGCACGGTCGCGGCGGCGTCCGGGAAGCCCTCGAGTCGATCCGTCGCCCCCTGTTCGTCGTCGGGCTGGACTCCGATCGCCTGTTCCCGATCCGCCTGCAGGAAGAACTCGTGGACGCCGTCCCGGGTGCCGATGGCGTGCACGTTGTCCACTCGCCGTTCGGCCACGACGGCTTCCTGGTCGAGGAAGACCAGGTCGGCGAGGTCGCCCGGAAGGCACTGGCACGCGCCCGTGCCGAGCTCGACTGCGAGCCGCTCACCGACCCGCGCTAGGGCGCGCCTGCTCATCCACAGGCACGCCATTCGCCGCAGCGACATCGCCCCCCGCCGCCGTAGCGTCGGGACATGCGCCTCTTACTCCGCCCCAGGCTCCGACCGCTCCTGTCCGTGCTGGTGCTCGCACTGGTCGCCATCGGCATGCACCTTGGGGCGGCCAAGGCCGACATCGTCGGCGATGACGAGCAGGACGCCTTCGTCGGCTCGGGCAGCCTGCTCCTGCCGTCCACGATGTTCAGCGACGGCCGCGAGTCCGCCTCGGACTGCCCCGGATGCCGATGGCGAGCCACGGTGGCGTGCCGCATGAACACCGCGGGTTCCTGCCGGGGGCCCGCGCGGCTGTGCGGTCCCGACGGGCAGTGGCTTCGCATCTGGGTCGCCCGTCCGGGCGGGGAGTGGCAGGACCTGGGCGCGGCGTGTTTCGGCCCGGGCGGACCGCTCACGCGCGACGCCGCCGAGGCGGTCCTCGTCGACACCATGAGGCAGCTCGTCCCGCCTCTCGCGCCCGCCTTCGATCCGCCGTCAGGGATCCTGCCGCACCTGCCCGTGGTCTTCCGGTCAGGTCAGCCCGGAGGCCCGCTGACGAGCGAGCACGAGTTGGTGGGCATGGCGATATCGCTGACCATCGAGGGCCGCTGGAGCTGGGACTTCGGGGATGGCGCCGGCGTGATCACCGACGACCCCGGGGCACCCTGGCCCGACACCTCTGTGTCCCACACCTACTCCCGGGCCGGGGATGTCGTTGTCGCCGTTAGAGCGCAGTGGCGGGGAGAGTACGTGATCGACGGCCTCGGCCCCCTGCAGATCGAGGAGTCCGTCTACCAGGACGCGACTGTGGCACCGGAGGTTGGCGAGGGGCGCGCTGTGCTCGTGTCCTGACCGGTGGCCGGCGAGCCCCGAATCGGCCCGGGCCCGAGACCGTGGAACAATGTGGGGGTCCCCGGCGTTTCGGGGACGCAGCGCGCCCGCGCGCACCCGAGAGCCCGGCGAGTCCGGCGGTCCCCCGCCTGGACTTGACTCGGGCCCTCTTCATGGGACACCGATGGGAGGCCCCACCGAATGCCTGCTGCTGCGCGCACATCCGCGTCCCGGAGCACGTCTGCCAAGAAGGCGGCTCCGGCCAAGAAGGCGGCTCCGGCCAAGAAGGCGACCCCCGCCAAGCAGGCCGCCGCGAAGAAGGCGCCGGCCAAGAAGGCGGCTCCCGTCAAGAAGGCGGCTCCCGTCAAGAAGGCGGCACCCGCCAAGAAGGCGGCTCCCGTCAAGAAGTCCGCACCGGTGAAGAAGGCCGTGCCGGTCGCCAAGGCGGCCCCCGTTAAGAAGGCGGCTCCGGCCAAGAACGCGCCTGCCGCGAAGGCTGCCGCCGTTCCATCGGCCCCCAAGGGCAAGGGCAAGCAGCCCGCGGCCAGCGAGGCCACGCCTATCGCCTCGGCAAAGTCGGCCAAGAAGGCCGGGGGCGAGACGGGCGCGGAACCGGGGGAGGAGATCGACCTCGAGGCCGTTGAGATCGAACTGCCGGAGATCGCCGAAGATGTCGACCTGAGCGTGGCCGCGGGCCTCGAGGCCGAGCTCGAGGCTGAGCTCGCTGAGGACCTGGCCACCCTCGAGACCGGAGAGGCAACGCCCACCCCGGATGCCGAGGAGTTCGTCCTCTCCGACGTCGATGACACGGACGAGCCGGTGCAGCAGGTCACCCAGGCCGGCGCTACTGCGGATCCCGTGAAGGACTACCTCAAGCAGATCGGCAAGGTCCCCCTGCTGAACGCCGAGCAGGAGGTGGAACTCGCCAAGCGGATCGAGGCGGGCCTCTTCGCGGAGGAGAAGCTCAACGCCGGCAAGAAGATCGAGGCGAAGCTCAAGCGGGACCTCGAGTGGATTGCGGAGGATGGGCGCAGGGCCAAGAACCACCTCCTCGAAGCGAACCTTCGACTCGTGGTCTCCCTCGCCAAGCGCTACACCGGGCGCGGAATGCTCTTCCTCGATCTCATCCAGGAGGGCAACCTCGGCCTGATCCGCGCGGTGGAGAAGTTCGACTACACCAAGGGATACAAGTTCTCGACGTACGCGACGTGGTGGATCCGCCAGGCGATCACGCGGGCCATGGCCGACCAGGCGCGCACGATCCGGATTCCCGTGCACATGGTCGAGGTCATCAACAAGCTGGCCCGCGTGCAACGTCAGATGCTGCAGGACCTCGGCCGCGAGCCCACCCCGGAGGAGCTCGCCAAGGAGCTCGACATGACCCCGGAGAAGGTCGTCGAGGTGCAGAAGTCCGGCCGCGAGCCGATCTCCCTGCATACCCCGCTGGGTGAGGACGGAGACTCGGAGTTCGGCTACCTCATCGAGGACTCCGAGGCCATCGTGCCGAGCGACGCCGTCTCCTTCACGCTGCTGCAGGAGCAGTTGGAGTCAGTGCTCGACACACTGTCGGACCGCGAGGCCGGCGTGGTGCGGATGCGGTTCGGCCTCACGGATGGCCAGCCCAAGACCCTCGACGAGATCGGCAAGGTCTACGGCGTG
>JAPOJD010000096.1 GCA_029978585.1 Actinomycetota bacterium | reverse complement strand
GACGAGACGACCATCGTCGACGGTGCCGGCGACGCCGACCAGATCGCCGGTCGCGTCTCGCAGATCCGCGCCGAGATCGACAAGTCCGATTCCGACTACGACCGCGAGAAGCTCCAGGAGCGCCTGGCCAAGCTGGCCGGCGGCGTTGCCGTCATCAAGGTCGGCGCGGCCACCGAGGTCGAGCTCAAGGAGCGCAAGCACCGCATCGAGGATGCCGTGCGCAATGCGAAGGCAGCCGTCGAGGAGGGCATCGTGCCCGGCGGCGGCGTGGCGCTCATCCAGGCGATGACCGCCGCGGCACCCAAGATCGAGGCGCTCGGCCTCAGCGACGAGCAGGCCACCGGCGCGCTCATCGTGCGGCAGGCGGTCAATGCACCGCTGAAGCAGATCGCCGAGAATGCCGGCCTCGAGGGCGGCGTCGTGGTGGAGAAGGTCAAGGAGCTCCCCGCGGGCCACGGCCTCGACGCCGCGACCGGCGATTACGTCGACATGATCAAGGCCGGGATCATCGATCCCGCCAAGGTCACCCGCTCCGCACTGCAGAATGCCGCGTCCATCGCGGGCCTCTTCCTCACGACCGAGGCGGTCGTGGCGGACAAGCCCGAGAAGGCGGCACCGGCAATGCCGGGCGGCGACATGGGCGGCATGGACTTCTAGGTCCGGCCGTACGTTCCGCCCGAAGGGGGCGGCTCCCGTGAGGGAGCCGCCCCCTTCGGCGTCCTCGCTAGTCTCTCGGCGTGTCCTTCGCCGGGTTCCCCCCTGAAGCCTTCGCGTTCTACGAGCAACTCGCCACGCACAACACGAAGGCGTGGTGGGGGAAGCACCGGGCGACATACGACGACGCGATCAAGGCCCCACTGGTGGCCATGCTGGCGGAACTCGCGCCGGAGTTCGGCGACTACAAGGTCTACCGGCCCTACCGCGATACCCGCTTCAGCAAGGACAAGACACCGCTCAAGGATCACCAGGGTGCCGTGGTGATGATCGAGGATGCCGTGGGCTACTACGTGCAGCTGTCCGCCTCCGGGGTGATGGTGGGCGGTGGTCTCTACGCTCCCGCACCGGTGCAGCTGGGCCGTGTGCGAGGCGCGATCGACTCACCCGCCGCGGCTCCGCTCGAGGCTGAGTTGGCGAGGATTCGCAGGTCGCGTCCAGCGTGGGTGATCGACATGGAGCCACTCAAGACGCGACCCAAGGGATACGGCGCGGACCACCCCCGTCTCGAACTGCTGCGGATGACTCGCCTCATCTTCACGCGCACGTACGACGCCCCAGCCGTCGTGGAGTCCCGCAAGATGCTCGACACCGTTCGCCGGGACTGGCGGGCGATCACGCCGGCCCTGGAGTGGCTGGCCGATCACGCCGGCCCGGCAGAGGACCCTGGGCGGGAGGGCTAGGCCGCGCCGGCCTCGGGGTTGCGGGACCGGATCGTCGGCAGGACGCCCACGGAACTGGGCGCAGCCTCCCCGCTCCACGCATGCCAAGCCCGCTCGGTTGCGGTTCCGACGATGTCGACGATGCGGTCCAGCAGTGCGGCGTCCGATACGAGCGGTGGCGACAGTTGGATCACCGGTTCCCCGCGGTCGTCGAGACGGCACAGCAGGCCGAGCTCGTCCATGTGCCCGGAGAGCTCCTGGCGCAGCAGCCAGTCGGCCTCGTCGGAGGAGAAGGCCCCCTTCGTCTCGCGGTCCTTCACCAGTTCCAAGGCCCAGAAGAAGCCCATGCCGCGCACGTCGCCCACCAGGGGAATGCGGCGCAACTCCTGCAGGCCCGCCGCGAAGCGCGGCGCAAGATCGCGGACGTTCTCGAAAACCTGCTCGCGCTCGTAGATGCGCAGCACGGTCGACGCGATCGCAGTGGCGAGTGGATGGCCCGACCAGGTGTGGCCGTGCATGAACGTATGGCCGCCCGTGATGAAGGGCGCCGCCATTCGCTCGGTCATGAGTACGCCGCCCAGGGGGGCATGCCCGGCCGTCACGCCCTTGGCGAACGTGATGATGTCCGGCCTGCCATCGAAGATGGAGGAGGCAAACCACTCGCCGACACGCCCATATGCCGTGATCGTCTCGTCGGCCACGAGCACGATGCCGTAGCGGTCGCACAGCGCCCGCAGTCCGGACCAGTAGCCGGGCGGCGGGACGAATGCACCGCCGCCGTTCTGCACAGGCTCGGCGATGAGCATGGCGACCCGTTCGGGGCCCGCGAACGTGATGGCGTCCTCCGCCTCCTCGAGCAGCGCCGCCGTGAAGTCCTCCGGGTCCTCACCCGCGCGATGCCGGTAGGCGTAGGTAGGGGACAGGTGGGACGTCGACACGGCCATGGGCTCGAACGGCGAGCGGCAGGACTCCAGGCCCGTGAAACTGAGCGCACCGAGTGTGGTGCCGTGGTAGGCAAGTCGGCGCGCGATCGCCTTCGTGCGCTGCGGCTCGCCGTTGGCCTCATGCCATTGGCGGATGAGCTTGTACGCCGACTCGACGGCCTCGCTGCCGCTGTTAGCGAAGAACACCCTCTGCATGCCCAGGGGCGCCGCGCGCTCTACGAGCAGGTCGGCGAGCTCGATCGCGGGAGGGTGGGCGAGACTCCACGTCGGTGCGAAGGGAAGCGTCGCGAGTTGCCGGTGTGCCGCTGCCCCGATCTCGTCGCCGTACGCGTGTCCCAGGTTGCTGCAGAACAGGCCGGACAGACCGTCGATGTACCGACGACCGTCGCTGTCGATGACCTCGCAGCCGTCGCCGCGCACGATGACCCGCGACCCGGAGGCGGCGTACTCGCCCATGTCGGTGAAATTGAGGAGAAGGTGCTGGTGGGCTCGCTCGGAAGCGCCCATGGATCTCACGTCCGTCTCTGGAAGAGATCGACTTGGTCGGCCACCCTGAGGAGGCCATCCTGAACGCTCATTCAGGACTCTGCCAGGCTAGCAGCCCCTCCGGGCCCCATCAAGGGTCGCGGGGTCCCGGCCAGGTCCATCGACCGGTCCGCCGTCTGTCATGGATTCATGCGCAGTTCGAGGACGGCGGCCTCCCACCACAGGGCGATTAGTCGCTCGGGGGACATGTCCGGGTCGTCGAGGGCGAGTTGGATGGCCAGGCCGTCCATGAGCGAGGCAAGCCTCGTCGCCGCGGCGTCGGCGTCAGCGGGGGAGAAGTCGCCGCATGCAATGCCCTCCTCGATCACCCCGCGTAGGGCGGCGCGCCACCGGCGATCCAGTGACTCGCGCGTCTCGCGCGCACCGGGATCGTGCAGAGCGCGCACCCACAGTTCCAGCCACAGTCGCCAGTCGCCCACGGCAGGCCCGAGGCCCGCACCGAGATCGCCCATGTGCCGCAGCCGCTCGACCGGGCCCACCTGCTCCTGCAGGTCGCGGGCGAGGTCATCGTGGAACTCGTCTTCCAGCAGGGTGAGAGCCGCATCAAGCGCCCCGTTGAGGGATCCGAAGTGGTAAAGGACGAGGCCCGGTGAGGTACCGGCCGCTTCAGCGATGTCCGAGACCCGGGTGCCGGCGAAACCACGATCGCGCACGACGGTGACCGTCGCGCGGAGGATGAGGTCGCGGCGTTCCTCCGGGGCCTTCGCCGACAGTGAGCTCTTGGACAATCCCACCCCTCTGCGTCCCTCGCTGAATCTGTGCGGGCCGGCATCGGGCCCGAGCCCATCCTGTCAGGCTCGATGTTGGCAGACGTGGCGGTTCGCGGTTTCGCTTCCCGGATGCGCAGGTGCGGGCTCGGACCGGGGCTGCCCATCGGGCCGGCCGGGGCGTGACGCGTGGGAATGTGGAGCGGCGGCTCACCGCTACGATTCGGGTATGCCTGCCGCGTTCCTGCCCGCCCCGATCCCCCCGGATGCACTGGCCCGCACCCTTGCGCCGTTCGGGGAGAGCCGCATGCTTCCGGTCGAGGCGTACACCTCGACCGAGGTCTTCGACTGGGAGAGGCGCCACTTCTTCCGCGGGTGGACCTGCGTGGGGCGCAGTGCCGACATCGCCGAGCCCGGGATGCAGCGCGCTGAGCGCGCTGGAGACAGCAGCGTGCTCCTGGTCCGCGGGGAGGACCACACCCTGCGTGCCTTCGCCAACGTGTGCCGGCACCGGGGACACGAGATCCTGCCCTGCGACGGCACGGCCAAGGCCCGCGCCATCACCTGCCCCTACCACTCGTGGTCGTACCGGCTCGACGGCGAACTCTTCAGTGCCGCGGGCTACGCCGGCTTCCCGTCGTTCGACAAGTCCGAGTTCCCGCTTCGGGCACTCAAGGTCGAGGAGTGGCACGGCCTGGTGTTCGTCGACCCGTCCGGGAATGCCGGCCCGCTCTCCGCTCACCTCGCCGGTCTTGAGGACCGCGTGGCGCCGTACCGGCTCGAGACCCTCGAGATCCGCGGTCGCCACGACTACGTCATCAACGCGAACTGGAAGATCATCAACGAGAACTACCAGGAGTGCTACCACTGCTCGTCCATCCACCCCGAGTTGTGCCAGGTGAGCCCGCCGGACAGTGGCGCCAATTGGGATCCGACCTCCGGCGCGTGGGTGGGGGGATACCTCGACCTGCGCCCCCACGCGGTCACCATGTCGCTCGACGGACACACCGACGGTGCATTCATCCCCGGTCTCAGCGACGTAGAGAAGCGCCGTATCGACTACATCGGGATCTTCCCGAACCTGCTGGTGAGCCTGCACCCGGACTACGTGATGATGCACCGCGCCGTGCCCCTGTCACCCGGGGAGACCTGGGTCGAGTGCACCTGGGCGTTCCCCCCGGAGGCCACCGCGATGCCGACCTTCGATCCGGCGTACGCCGTGGACTTCTGGGACATCACCAACCGCGAGGACTGGGCGGCCTGCGAGTCGGTGCAGCGCGGCATGGAGAGCGGGTTCGCAGTGCCCGGGCCGCTGGCGCCGGAGGAGGACGCCATCTACCAGTTCGTCACCATGGTGGCGCGCGGGTACCTCGGCCAGCCGCTGGCCGCCGTGCAGCAGCCGGCGTCGGCGTAACAGCCCCGACGTTGTTCTTGTCACCCGCATCCGCCTGAAGTCCTGCTCCTTGCCCTGAATCAGGCCGATCCGGGTGACGAAGTCCCATCGGGGGCGCGGTATCAGCCGGCCAGCAGCCTGCGCAGGTAGTCGGTAAAGACCGCGGGCCGCTGGAGCATCTCGCGGTAGTCAGTGCGGGCGAAGCGGTGTCCCCGGCGCTCAAGGTCGGTCTGCCGATCCTTCTCGCTGAGGACATCATCGACGCCCGCGTACTTCTGACGGCCGTCAGCCTCGATGAGCAAGCGACTTGACCCTCTCGGATCACCGGGCATGTCGAGTCCCAGATCGGCTCGGTAGTGCTTCCCGCTGGCGCCCGTGACGGGCACCTGCACGTAGGGGCGCGGCAATCCGGCTTCGAGGATCCGCCCCCGCACGATGCTCTCCAACGCGCTTTCCGCTCGCTCGTCCACGAAGGGCAGGGCCAGTCCCACGGCGCGAATGCCGTGCCCACGACGCAGTGCCTCCCAGATGGACTGCAATTGAGCGCGGGCATCCTCGGGTTTATCGCCGCTCATGATGGTCATGCGGAGCGCAGCGTCGAGGGAGATCAGCGCGAAGGGGAGTGGCTGGCCGCGGGCTACGTCGATGGCAGTCCGCAGGGGCGTCGTCACCGGCTCTCCGCCGGGCCCCGTGGTCACGTGCCCATCTGGTACGGGCCAACGGCGCGCGACAGCGCCGAAGCGCTCACCCCGCTTGCCTCCGTGACCATCGCGGTATGCGATCTCCAACCGGTCCTGCCCTTGGTGGTGCGTCGGCGGGATCGGCAGTTGCCAGATCCGCGCAGCGGACACCCCGCAGGCGACCGCAGCCGCATTGCCATGGACCAGGACCATCAGGCGCTGAGCCTGGGCCATTGGGAATCCGAACGGAGGGTCGTGCTCGCAGGTGAGCGCGTACCAACCGCTTCCCAGGCGTGTTACGAGGCCCACCTTGGCGGCGTGTTCGAGTTGCTGGCGTGAGATGGCCAACTGCTCAGCCTGGCTCGCATGGAAGGGTGTGTCATCAAAGGCTTCGCGCAGCCGGTGCATGCTTGCGCGAACGCTGGGTCGGTGTGGCCGAGTCATCCGCCGATGTTGGGGACGGAGGCGATGACGGAGGCGTCGCCGGCCCGATCACGTGGATGGCCGGGATGCCGACGTCCTGTGGACTGTTGATAGGTCGGCCGCTTCGTCACCTGATTCCGCGCGAATCAGGGCTGACTGACCCCTGGGGGACGGTTCTAGGTGACAGAACCAGGATGGGTGAGGGCGCCCGGGTGGAGGAGGCGTAGTGCGTCCTCCCGGCAGTACACGGTGACGGCCTCGCCCGGCTGGGGATGGGCGACGCGCTCGCTCGGCTGGCGCACCACGAGCTCCTCGCCGGTGGCCAGTCGGACGATGATGTCCGTGGTCGGGCCCTGGTACACCACCCGCGCGACCGTCGCGGGGATGCTGGGCACCGTCTCGGCCGGCGCCTCCAGCGACAGCCGCTCGGGGCGCACGACGAGCTTCACATCCCCCGAGTCGGAGGGTCGGTTGCCGCACTGCACCGTCGTCCCGCCAACGCGGACGGAGGTGCGGCCCTCGCTTGCTGGGCCGACAACCTCCACGTCCAGGATGTTCGCGCTGCCGAGGAAGTCCGCGACGTACGCCGTGGCGGGGCCGTCGTACACCTCCGCGGGCGTGCCCACCTGCTCGATGAGGCCGCCGGCCATGACCGCGAGGCGGTCCGACATGGTCAGCGCCTCCTCCTGGTCGTGCGTGACGTAGATAAAGGTGATGCCCAGCGACTCCTGCAGGGACTTCAACTCGATCTGCAGGGTCTTGCGCAACTTGGCGTCCAGGGCCCCGAGGGGCTCGTCGAGCAGGAGGACGCGGGGGCTCAGCACGATGGCGCGCGCGAGGGCAACGCGCTGCTGCTGACCTCCGGACAGCTGGCCGGGCCTGCGCTGGGCGTACTGCCCCATCCGCACCATCTCGAGGGCCTCGGCCACCTTGCGCCGGGCATCAGCCTTGGGCACCTTCTGGTAGCGCAGGCCGAAGGCGACGTTGTCCTCCACCGACATGAACGGGAATAGTGCGTAGTTCTGGAAGACCGTATTGACCGGGCGCTCATTGGGTGGCACCCGGGACACGTCCGCCGCATCGATGAGGATGCTTCCCGATGTCGGGGTCTCGAATCCCGCGATCATGCGCAGGGTCGTGGTCTTACCGCATCCTGAGGGTCCGAGCAGGCTGAAGAACTCACCCGGCGCAACGTCGAGATCGACACCCCGCACCGCCGGGACCTCGCCGTAGGACTTGTGAAGGCCCTCCAGTTGGACTCGTCCGCCGCGCACCTAGTGACCCTCGACGTGCTCGAGTCGCATGTGGACCCTCCGGGGAATCGTGGGAAGTCCTTGCCAAAGACTGAATGGTGGCTCAGTCTAGGCACCACCTGCCGCACCCCGAGGGAAGTCGAGGGATCCGATGAGCCAGCCACGTCGCCCGCTCTCCCGCCGTCGCCTGCTCCAGGCCTCGGCGCTCGCGGTGCCCGGCGCCTGGGCGCTGTCGGCGTGCGCCCGCGAGCAGCCCCTGGGAGGCTCCTCGGGCGCGGCCACCTCCGGAGGCGCTTCGAGCGGGGCGCCGGCTCCCTCGCCTACAGCGTTGCAGATCGCCTCCCCGCAGAATCCGGTGAAGTGGCCCATCAATCCCGGCAACGAGCCAATCGCGAGCGGCCTCGAACCGGAAGCCGGAGCCACCCTGCGCATCTACACCTATCCGGACTACCTCGACAAGGCCGTGCTCAAGGACTTCCAGAAGGAGTACGCCGACTACGACGTCAAGGTCGAGTACTCCACCTTCAATGACTACCCGGAGGCGCTCACCAAGATCCGGACCGGCGGGGTGCCCTACGACATCGCGTTCATGGGCTACAACTCCATCGCCAAGCTCGTCTACGGCGACCTGATCCGGCCTCTCAACCACGACTACATCGCCAACATCAAGGACGTGTGGCAGGAGTTCCAGAATCCCTGGTACGACCTCG
>JAPOJD010000212.1 GCA_029978585.1 Actinomycetota bacterium | reverse complement strand
GTCGTCCGCGTGACGGCTCCGAGTTGGGGCGGCACGATCCCCGCGGGCGGCAGCGTCCGGCACTTCGGGTTCTGCCTCACCGGCTCGGGCAACCCGACCGGGGTCCGCGCGATCTAACCCGCGAGCACCGACAGCGCGTAGTCGTAGTCGATGCGCTGGGCTCGACCCGGGGCTCGGGAGATCCCGACCCCGGACCGATCGGCGGCCTCCGCTCCCGGATCCTCGGAGAGCGGAGGCCCGTCGGCCGGCGGCACCGGGGCCAGCGCCTGCAGTGTGCGGCCCCAGCGGTCCCGGAACGTCCAGCGGCCGGGTGCCCCCGAAGCATCACGGTGGATCGTCAGCCCGTCATCGTGGAGCTCCCGGTGGTGCCGGCCGCACAGGGGCACCAGGTTGGCGGCACTCGTGGGACCACCCTGCGACCAGTGGCGGACATGGTGAAGGTGAAGGTGGCGTCGGGCGCCGCATCGCGGCACCGCGCACCGGTGATCGTGGCGCCGCAGGACCGTGCGCGTGATCGCGGCGCTCGGCCGTCGCCGGGACCGGCCCAGGTCGACGAGGGAACCGTCGGTCAACTTGGCTATCAGCGTCACCTGCCGATCGCACAGGAGCGTGGCGAGAGTGAGCGTGGACGCGGCAACTCCGGTGGGCTCCCAGCGCACGACCGGATCGGGCAGGGAATCTTCCGCGGAAGATTCCTGAGGGTCCGAATCTTCCGCGGAAGACTCCTCACGGTCCGAATCTTCCGCGGAAGATTCCTGGCGCGGGGCGAGGGCCTCCTCCAGGGCCTCCAGGTCCGCCACCAGGGTCACGCTGCCGGCACCTCCCGACGAGGATCCGCCCTCCGGATGCTGCAGGGACCGCTCCGCGACAGTGACCAGGCGATGAACGTACGAACTGGGGCCCACCGCCTCAAGGGCGGCCATCACCGTGGCCGCCGCCTCCCCGACGAGTCGCGCGCGGATCACCAGGGACCCGTCATCGTCGATGAACCAGGAGGCGTCCTGGCGGTGGAGTGCGTCGTTCTCCTCCTGAACGGAGGCGTTGCGGCGCAGGGCGCGGACGAGGCGCTCCAGCTGGGCACCCGTCGCACTCTCGGCCAATCCCACCAGGGTCTCCTCGTCCACGAGGCCCCGGGCCCGGGTGAGGGCGCGCACCTGCGAGAACGACAGGGCCCCCGCGGCGAACCTCTCGCGCACGAGGGGCAACTCCCGCAGCGCCCGGGACACGCGGATGTGGTCGCTGGCGGCTCCCGGGCCGATGCCGCAGAGCCAGCTGAGCCATCCCGCGCACGTGGGGAAGCCCTGCCATGCTCCACGCTCCTCGGCCTCAGCCACGAGCCCGAGCCATTCGCACGTGGCGGCGTTGATGCGACCGGCGAGGCCGGCCACGCGTTCGCTGAGATCGTCGAGGTCGAGCCCCGACTCGCACCAGGTGTCCATGACCTGACGCTACGTCGGGAGTCCGACAGTCCTGACTCGTGAAGTGTCGGGGCCCCTGCCCCGACGGCGGTCGCACGGACGGCCGTGCACTAACCTTCACAGGTGAATCGACCCACTCTTGGCGTCCTCGCCGCCGCGGCCACCGCTGCGCTCGTCGTCTCCCTCAGCGCCTGCTCGGGATCAGACTCCGGATCCTCCTCCGAGGCGCCGTCCAGCGCCCCTGCCTCGGAGTCCGCGGCACCCGCCCCGGAGTCATCCGCGGCCGAAGCACCTACGGGCGACCTCACGCCGGCCAACGTCGAGGCCAAGCTGGCCGAGGCCGGGATCACGTGCGGCGAGGTCGGCACCGAGGACTCCACCGAGGAGGACGGGATCAAGGTCACCGCCGTGAGCTGCACCATCGGCCAGGACGGCGGCATCGTCGTGGCCATCGCCCCCTCGGTCGACGAGATGGTGAAGGCCAAGGCCGACTTCTGCGGCAGTTTCGAGGAGGCGGAGGGCGACTCGCTCGGCGACGAGGCCACCGAACTCGCCTACGGGACGACATGGCTCGCGCTCACTCTCACCACCGAGGTGACGGCCGCTCAGGTGGCAGACGCCCTCGGCGGCACCGCGACGACCACTGGCGAGTACTGCAAGGGCTAGCCACGGTCCGACGGGGATAGAGTCCCGCCGTGACCGACGTCCCCAGCACCCCAGCCCCGATGCCTCCCCCCGGCGGCCCCGACCCCGAGTGGGACGGGGAGGCGGCCGCCGAGGCGGTCCGCAAGAAGGTCCAGGCCATTCTCCTGCGGGAGAGCGAGATCAGCCTCGACCAGCAGGGTCGGGTCATCATCGACCGGGGCTCCACGCGCGTCTTCATCAACTTCTTCCCGCAGCCGGAGCGCAAGGTCGTCTACGTCACGCTCACGAGTCCCGTCGCCTACTACGTCCCGATCACGTCGGGTCTCTTCGAGCACATCGCCCGCGAAGCGGACAAGTGGTACTTCGGCCACCTCGCCATGAGCCCGTACGCCGATGACACCGAGCATGCCGGCTCGGCGTACGTCTACTTCACCTACAGCCTCGTCGGCGACTTCCTGGACCCGGACGAGCTCACCATCCCCGTCTTCGCCGTCCTCAATACCGCGGCCGCGATCGACGACGACATCGTCGAGAAGTTCGGCGGCGAGATGTTCCGCACCTGACGAGGCGGATGATCCGACGTGACTGACCTGTCCCTGCTTCTGGACGACGCCGCGGCCGAAGCGAAGCGACGTGGCCACGCCACCGTGGTGCCGGCGCACCTGGCCATCGTCGTAGCGGCCGCCCATCCAGGGCAGGCAGCGGCCGAATGGCACGAGATCCTCCCCCTCGCCGACGCAACGCTCGCGACGTTGCCCGTCACCTACGAGACTCCCCGGGTCGATCCGGCGACCGAGGCACTGCGACCGGTGCTCAAGGCTGGCGACATCGCCGCCATCATGACCGCGGTGGGGCAAGCAGTACGCGCCTGAGAATCGTTGCCCTCGGGCGAGGAAGCGGCCCCATCGG
>JAPOJD010000200.1 GCA_029978585.1 Actinomycetota bacterium | reverse complement strand
CGGTCGACGTACGTCTACGACGTCCTCTTCCCCTACGCCACAGGGCGCTTCGACGACTGGCTCGCCGCGCACGCGGACGACCCCGCGGTACGAGAGATCGTGGACCAGGCGGGTGCCGAGATCGGCGTCCCTGATCCCACACGCGACCAGGTCGTGCGCGCATTGACCGAGTGGGTGGCAGAGGACCGCAAGGTCACCCCGCTCAAGACGCTGCAGGGGCTCATCTGGCAGGAGGGCTTCGACAGCGGCGAACTGGTGTCGGACTTCTATCCCGATGCCCTGGACGCCCTCGCGGCCTGGCACGGCTCCGGCCTGCCGATCTCGGTGTACTCCTCCGGATCGATACTCGCGCAGCGCAACTGGTACGCGCACTCCCCGGCGGGGGACCTCACGCCGTGGATCAGCGGCTACTACGACACCGCCAACGCCGGCCCCAAGCGCGAGGCCTCCTCCTACGCGGCCATTGCCGCCGCCATCGGCGCCGACCCCGCGACGCTGCTGTTCTGCTCCGATGTCGTCGCCGAGCTCGATGCAGCGCGCGACGCCGGCTGGCAGGTCGTGCGCGTACGCCGGCCCGGAGAGCCGCACGCAGCCGAGGATTCGGCGTACCCCGAGGTGACGGTGATGACGGCGATCTCCGTGAACCCGCGGTCGGATGAGCAGGCTAGGGACACTTAGCGGGCGACGTAACTGTCCCTTGCGTGCTCATTGAGCGAGATTCGGCTCAAGCGGCACGCGTCATGGCGAGGGCAATCCGCGCCATCACCACGTGGGGACGATGCATGATCTCCTCCCAGGTCCACCGGACCACGATGTAGCCGGCCGCCTCGAGGTCTGACTGCCGACGCTTTTCCTCCCACAGGGACTGTCCCGCGAGGTACTTCACTGCTCCATCACACTCGCCGATAACCCGCTCGCCGAAGAGGAAGTCAACGCGCCACAGGACTCCACTCGCACCCCGCACACGCGCCTGTGGAGTTGGCCGCGGCAGACCCGCCAGCAAAAACTGAGCCCACGATAGGGACTCCAGCGCAGTCTCGATCCGCGGATCAGCAAGAGCGAGGGCTTCGACGACGCGACGCTTCCCACGGACCTGGGAGGCTTCGGTCAGGCGGCGGGCATCCTCGAGCACGCTGTGTCGACAGGTGGGATCGGCTGTCAGGTCGGCCAAGACACGACCGTCCAAGCGCTCGAGGCCGCCGCGCTCCCACTCCAGTTGCCGCCGCAGTCCACCATGAAGCACGATCAGCCGCCCGGCAAGGGTCAAGTCTGAGTGCGCACCGACGTGTACCGCACTCAGCAGCGGATCTGTCATGGGCAATCCGCAGGGGCCGACAACCACCCTGCCTGGGTCAAGATCGCGGGGGATGATGCGTACGCCGCCCTGGACCCCACGGCGAACCAGGGATGAGCGCGGAACGAAGAGGGTTGGGATCGCAGGGTCGGCCACTCGCCACGTGGGGATCTCCCACATCTTCACGGCGGCCACCGCACCGATCGCCGCCGGGACTTCCCGCTCTTGCAGGGCCGCAACCCGGTCAGCGATCCGGGCGAGGATGAGCGGGGTCAGCCCATCCACCGCTCGAGTGGCCTCCTCGAGCCGAAAGACGCCGCGACGCAACCGCACCACGACACCCGCCCGAACCGCCGACTTAAGCCGATGGATAGGCACTCCACACTCCGCCGCTTCACCAGTAGTGAAAGAACGCTCGCCGAAGACGGCACGGAGCAGTGCTGCTGTGTCCCGAACCTCCGACCTCGGCATGGCTGGATCCTCGCCAGCTCACGCCTTCCGATGCCAGGAGAACCGCGCTCCTGTGGATATCGCGACACCCGTCATCGTCGACCCAGCGAGCAGGCAAGGGACACTTAACGGGCAACGTAACTAGCCCTTGCTTGCTCACAACGGGAAAGCGCGGGCCAGCAGGTCGCCTAGCGGGGGAAGGCGCCGGCGACGCCGCCGTCGACGGGGATGACGGCTCCGGTGGTGCGGGAGGATGCGTCGGAGAGCAGGAATGCCACCGACGCCGCCACATCGGCGGTCGTCACGCGCCGCTTGAGGATGTTGCGCGCGGCGTAGAAGTCCTCGAGCTCGTGGGGTGCGATGCCATGGGCGGCTGCCCGCTCCTCCCGCAGCCCGTCGTCCCACAGCCGCGAGTTGTCGAAGACCGCATCGGGATTGACCGCGTTGGCGCGAATGCCGACCGGGCCGCCCTCCAGGGCGGCGATGCGCATGAGCTGCACCATGCCGGCCTTGGACACCGAGTAGGCACCGAAACCGGCACCGGGCCCGAAAGCGTTCTTGCTGGCGACATAGACGAGGGATCCACCAACGCCCTGTGTTCGCATGACCGACATCGCCTCGCGCGTGAGCAGGAACCCCGATGTCAGGTTGATGCGCTGCGCACGGTCCCACTGCTCCAGCGTGAGTTCCTCGAGCGTGCCGGTCACGCCGATGCCCGCGTTCACCACGATCCCGTCAAGCCCGCCGTACGCGCGGACGGCTGCGCGCACCGTGGCCCGCACGACGTCCTCATCTGACTGGTCGCCGACGACGACCTCCGGGACCGGGCCGACCCCGGCGACCTCCGCCGCGGCGTCCTCGACGCCGGCGCCGTCGAGGTCGGCCAGGACCAGCGAGGCTCCCAGGCGGCCTAGTTCGAGTGCGGTGCCCCGCCCGATGCCCGACGCCGCCCCCGTCACGATCGCCACGAAGCCGGCGAAGGGCGCCGGCGGGGGCTTGAGGGTGAGTTTGTACAACTCCATCGGCCAGTAGTCGAACTCGAACGTGTCGACCTCGCTGAGCGGCTCCGGGGGACCGAACGCATCTACCACGTCCGCCGCGACCGAGTGGGTATGCAGGGCGATATCCGCAAGCATGCGCGCCTCGCTCGCGGACGCACTCGACGTGACCGCTCCCAGGCCCGGCACGAGCATGACGCGCGGCAGCGGATCGTGGGCGCTGAACCCCTCGGGCATCAGGTCGAAGTGGCGCGCGACGTAGGCCTCGTAGTCGGCGGCGTAGGCATCTACCGCGCTCGCAGCCTCGTCGGCCGACCGCACCACGACCGACCGTGGCTTGATGCGCAGCATGTGGTCGGCGCTGGAGACCCCTCCCGCGACGATCTCGTCGATCCGGGGGTGATCGGTCACCGCACGCAGACGCTCGTCGATGCGCAGGAT
>JAPOJD010000140.1 GCA_029978585.1 Actinomycetota bacterium | reverse complement strand
GAGACCAATCGCACCTACCCGCTCACGGTGAGCGTCGAGCACGAGGATGGCGAGCAGTTGTTTGCCGTCGAGGGGTCTGTCGAAGCGGGCCGACCCGCAGGCGCAACCCCTGGGGCCGATCTGCGCAGCGTTCTCGCGGTGAGCGGCGAGGTGCAGTTCGCCCGTCCGGGCGGTTACGTGGTGCGGGCGTACGTCGGCGACGACGAGGGTGGCAGTGGCCGCGCGGTGTCATTCCGGGTGCACTACCCGCAGGGGATCGGTCCGGCGCCTACCGGCCCGGCCGACTTCCGGCTGCCCGACTAGGGCAGCGGCGCGGGCGCGGTGATCTCGTAGGTGCCCGCAACCGGGTCCCATCGGAACCGGCCGCTGACATCGCTCACCACCCACAGGGTTTCCATGCGCACGCGAGCCCCCAGGCGTTCGCACGTCAGCGACCACGCGGGGACGACCTCCCGGCGCTTGGGGTACGCCTCCACGGGCACCGCCCGACCCGGGTTGAAGCCGCGCGAGGAGCACGCGCCGTAGAGATACAGCCCGGACTCGTGGACAGCAGCAGGATCCGCGATGCTCCTGCGCGGGAGCGGGGTCCATCCCGGGGCAAGCTGCCAGTGCTGCGCCCACCACCGGAAGTCCGGCGACAGGCCCGTGTCCAGAACCCGCAGGGACGTCTCGCTGAGCGGGATCGTGACCACCCGCTCCATCTCGATGCCGTCCTGCGACCAGGTGAGCGCGTACTCGTCGCCGACCTCGCTGGGCATACGCCTGCCGGTCATCACGCTGCGCGAAGTGACGCCAATCGGCTCGAAGACCGAGTGGTACGCCGCCGACCTTCCCCTGATAAAGCGATCGTCACGGGTGGTGTCGTAGTAGCCGCGATCGGAGAAGACCGGCACGCCGCCGGCGAACCACGTGATCGACCCCTGGTCAAGGTGCCCGTGGAATCGCGGCCGCGGGCCGAATCGAAGCGTGTAGTGCACGAGGCTGTCGTCCCAGGAGGTGCGGTTGGCCGCCCAGCCCCGCTGGCGACACCACAGCCGGGGATCCGGGTCCGCCTCCACAGCGACGTCCCGGGGGAGCCGCAGGGGGAATCCGTCCCCGATGGCCTCGATGATGCCGTCCGGACGCGCGAGGCGGGCCAGCGCAATGGTCGCCGTCCCGATCCGCTCCGCCACGGCCTGGGCCACCGGCGCATCCGGGGAGGCGGGGAGATCCCGAAGGAGGCGCGACCACAGCCGGACGTTGACGAGGTGGTAGTGGGTCGACTGCTCCGCGGTCATCCCGCAGGCCGCGAAGACCCGTCCGGAATCGGCGTCGAGACGACGCAGGGCCTGGTCTCGCCACTCGCCGCGGCCGAACACCTCGGCCGACTCGAGCATCACGATGTTGGCCAGGATCCCGTGGTTGTGCACGGGATTGAGCGGCAGACCCCAGTAGCGCACAGGGTCGAGGTTTGCCTGTGCAAGCTCCTCCACGATCGGGATGAGCCGCTGATCGCCGGTGATGAGGTAGAGGCAATTCACTGTCGCCTGGCGCAGCCGCACCGCGCTCTCGGTCCAGCCCGTCGCCTGCAACTCCGCGATGCCGACAGCCGCGCCCGGGTCCGGCAGGGCGGCGCGCCGCTCGAGGACAAGGTCCACAGCAGGGATTCCCTCGAGTGCGGCCACGACCGCCCAGCTCATCCCGTGGAATCGCGTGGTCCACGTCGGGTCGCGCTCATCCCGCTGCCGCCACTGTGCGTCCGGACCAGACACCGGGATGCTCCGGCCGCCGACGATCACGATGCCGTCCTCGGCGATGCGCGAGACGTCGACGCCCCGGGCCCGCGCATCACTGACCTCATTCGCGCACTGCCGAGGAATGGGGTCGACCTGTGCGGGCACCGGCGATCGGAGAGGAGCCGCCACCGCGGCGACCGACGGGGCAAGGAGCACGGTCATCGTCGCTGCCGCCAGCATCACCGGGATCACTGACGCAGCGAACGCCTTCGCGCCGGCATCACCCGGCCGCCGTGCCACGGGCTACGCCTGCGGGCCCGGCGTGACCGTGAGGATTGTCGCCACGCGCGCGGCACCGCCATCGGACTTCACGCGACACTGCAGGTCCCACGCCTGCTCGGCAACGCGCCAGTCGCTGTAGTGCTCGACACGGACCGCCTTCAACTTCTCGCAGCGCAGCGTCAGCGTCGCGCCGCTCTCGTGCACTGCCCCCGTCGCCGTCGGCGTCCACCCGGGGGCGAGTTGCCAGTGCTGGATCCACGACGAGGCACCCGATCCGGTGTCGGTCACCCTGAGGGTGTTGCCGTCAAGCAGGATCGTGCGGTTCCGGGTGATGCCGTCTCGTGAGTCGGAAACCTTGAACAGGCGGTCTCCGCGATTCACCGCCGTCGTGTCCGGGTCGTAGCCGGGATAGCCCACTGGCTCGAACACCGAGTGAGCGCTCATTCCGTGGCCGAAGTCATAACGCTCATCGCGGCGCTTGTCGAAGAGTCCGCGATCGGAGAGCACCGGGACGCCGGCGGCGAACCAGGTGATACCGCCATGGTCGAGATGGCCGTGGTCCATCTCCCGAGGGCCGAACCGCAGCGTGAGGTGCTGCCCGGCGCGCGTCGTCACCGCGCCCCAGCCGGTCTCCTCGCACCACAGCGGCTCTCCGCTCGGTTCGAGGCCCGAGATCGGATTGCCGTCGCCGATCGCCTCGAGCACCCCGTCGGGACGCACGAGGGAGGCCAGCGCGTGCCGCGGGGCCTCCAGCTCCTTGCCGAGGAGCGAGGCGGCCTTCTCCCAGAGCTTGATGTTGTGCAGTTGGTAGACCGAAGCCTGCTCGTGCATCATCCCGCAGGGCTCGAACACGTCGGCGATGTCCGTACGCAGCCGCTTCAGTGCGACGTCGATCCACTCCTGAACCCCGAAGATGGTGCCGGCCTGGATGAGGGCGATGTTGGACATGGCCCCGTGGTTGTGCACCTGCTTGTAGGGAAGGCCCGGGTAGCGGCGCGGGTCCATGTTGGCGGCTGCCAGGCGATTGGCGATGGGCCGGAGCCGCTCATCGCGGGTGTACTCGTACAGGCAGGTCACCGTCTCCAGGCGGTTGCGGAACTGCCCCTGGGTCCACCCGGTCTCACGCTTCTCCCACTTCGACGCCGACGAACCTGGATCGGGCAGGGCGCGGTCGCGCTCCATGAAGACCTCGACGGCGAGGTCCGGGTCGTCCATGGCGACAAGGACGAGCCACACGAGCGAGTGGAACCACAGGCTCCATGCGCCGTACTTGCGGTCGTCGACCCGCCAGCCCGATCCCTGGATCCGCACTGTGCGGCCGTCGAAGATGACGATGCGGTCCCGGTCGACCCTGCTGACATCGGACTTCCACTGCACGGCCGACCGATACGTCGACTTGCATCGCGCGGGGAGTTCCTCGGGCACCTGGTCCGGATCCGGGCGCTCCTTCCACGATGGCGCCGGGACTCGCGCTGAGGCCGGTGCCACGGCGATCGCCACCGGGGCCGCGATGAGGGCTCCTGCGGCGATTCCGGCGACGAGGCGCACGCCCCAGCCATGAACCCCTCGCCGCAGCACTCATCGATCATGCCCGATCCCCATCTGGGATGCGACTCATGGGGCGCGTCGTCCATGGGCGCATCGCGCAGCGGCCGTCCCGGGCCCTGCGGCATGTGCGTCAGCGTCGCGGGGCCACGTGCAGGCGCTCCCCGTCGGGGACCGTGGAGATCTCCACCGTGTCCCCGTCGTGGACCGCTCCCGAGAGGATCTCCTTAGCCAGGGGATCCCCGATGGCGGTCTGCACGAGGCGCCGAAGCGGACGGGCGCCGTACGCCGGGTCGTATCCCTTGTTCACCAGCCACTGCAGCGCTTCATCGGTGATGTGGAGTGAGATCCGGCGATCGTCGAGGCGGCGCTGCAACTGATCGACCTGGAGACGCGCGATGCGCTCCAGCTCCTTCTTGTCGAGCGGGTTGAACATCACCATCGCGTCGAGCCTGTTGAGGAACTCCGGCCTGAAGTGCTGGCGGACGACGGCCATGACCTGATCCTTGCGCACGTCGTACGGCTCGGACTGGTCGATGAGGAACTGCGATCCCATATTGGACGTCAGGATGAGGATGACGTTGCGGAAGTCGACGGTGCGTCCCTGGCCGTCGGTGAGGCGCCCGTCGTCGAGTACCTGCAGGAGGATGTCGAACACCTCGGGGTTCGCTTTCTCCACCTCGTCGAGCAGGACGACTGAGTACGGCCGGCGTCGCACCGCCTCGGTGAGCTGCCCGCCCTCCTCGTACCCGACGTAGCCCGGAGGTGCACCGACCAGCCGGGCCACGGAGTGCTTCTCGGAGTACTCGCTCATGTCGATGCGGACCATGGCGCGCTCGTCGTCGAAGAGGAACTCCGCGAGCGCCTTCGCCAGTTCGGTCTTGCCGACGCCCGTCGGTCCGAGGAAGAGGAAGGAGCCGGTGGGCCGATTGGGATCGGCGATGCCAGCGCGAGCGCGCCGGACGGCGTCGCTCACCTCGCGCACGGCCTCGGGCTGCCCGACGACTCGCTTGTCGAGGTAGTCCTCCATCCGCAGGAGCTTCTCGCTCTCCCCCTCGAGCAGGCGTCCGGCCGGGATCCCGGTCCAGGTGGAGACGACCTCCGCGATGTCGTCGGCCGAGACCTCCTCCTGCACCATCGCGGCCTCGCGGGCATTGGTCTCCGCGGTGACGCGGGCCAGCTCCTCCTCGAAGGTGGGGATCTCGCCGTAGAGCAACTTGGAGGCCTGCTCGAAGTCACCGGAGCGCTGAGCCTTCTCCGCCACGGCACGCAGGTCGTCGATGAGCACCTTGAGTTCGCCGATGCGGTCCAGCCCGGCCTTCTCGGCGTCCCACCGGCTGCGGAGGCCGCGCAACTCCTCCTCCTTGTCCGCGATCTCCGCGCGGATGCGCTCGAGGCGGTCCTTGGAGGCGTCGTCGGTCTCCTTCGCGACGGCCATCTCCTCCATGCGCAGCCGGTCGACCTGGCGCTGAAGCACGTCGATCTCGACGGGGGACGAGTCGATCTCCATGCGCAGCCGCGCGGCCGCCTCGTCCATGAGGTCGATGGCCTTGTCGGGCAGGAAGCGCGAGGTGATGTAGCGGTCGGAGAGGGCGGCAGCGGCGACCAGGGCGGAGTCGTTGATGACGACCTTGTGGTGGGCCTCGTACTTCTCCTTGATGCCGCGCAGGATCGAGATGGTGTCCTCGACGCTGGGCTGGCCGACGAAGACCTGCTGGAAGCGGCGCTCAAGGGCCGGGTCATTCTCGATGTACTCGCGGTACTCGTCGAGCGTCGTCGCGCCGATCATCCGCAGTTCCCCGCGGGCGAGCATCGGCTTGAGCATGTTCCCGGCATCCATGGACGAATCTCCAACGGCTCCGGCGCCGACGTCGGTGG
>JAPOJD010000158.1 GCA_029978585.1 Actinomycetota bacterium | reverse complement strand
GCCGCGGTGCTGAAGCCGCAGCCCCGCAGGTCCTCGGGAGACACCGCACCTCCCTGGGACGCCGCGATGTCCCGCAATCGGTTCGAGTCCTGGGCAGCATGGGGCATGCCCGCCAGGGTGCCCCGAATGGTCCCCTAACGGAGCGGGACATCCACAGCCCGGACATCGGCGTTCTTTGGGTGAATGGCGCTACCGGGTGAAGCGATCCGCCCGAAGAACGGGCTACGCGCCGAGCTTGGCGCGGTCGGCGTCGACCATGATCTTGACGAGTTCCGGCGTGTAGGTCTCCGGCTCCCAGCCGAGGATGTCCTTCGCCAGCGTCGCATCCCCGATGAGGTCGTCCACCTCGGTGGGCCGCAGGTAGCGGGGATCGAAGCGCACGTGCTTCTCCCAGTCCAGCCCGGCGTGCTCGAACGCCATCCGCACGAATTCCCCCACGGAGTACGACGTCCCCGTGGCCACGACGTAGTCGGTCGGCTCGTCGGCCTGCAGCATCCGCCACATCGCCTCGGTGTACTCCGGGGCGTATCCCCAGTCGCGACGCGCGTCGAGGTTGCCGAGGTAGAGCTCGTCCTGGAGCCCGGCCGCGATCCGGGCCACGCCCATGGTGATCTTGCGCGTCACGAACGTCTCGCCGCGCCGGGGCGACTCATGGTTGAAGAGGATCCCGTTGCAGGCGAAGAGCCCGTACGCCTCGCGGTAGTTGCGCACCATCCAGTACGAGTACAGCTTCGCAGCGGCGTACGGCGAGCGCGGGTAGAACGGCGTCTCCTCGTTCTGCGGCGGCGGTGTCGCACCGAACATCTCCGAGCTCGACGCCTGGTAGAAGCGCGCCGGCACCTCCGACACGCGCAGTGCCTCGAGCAGTCGCGTCGTCCCCAGGCCGGTCACATCGCCGGTGAACTCCGGCTCGTCGAAGCTCACGCGCACGTGGGACTGCGCCCCCAGGTGGTAGACCTCCGTGGGCGAGAGGCGCTCCAGCAGCGTGACGAGGCGCGAGCCGTCGGTGAGGTCGCCGTAGTGCAGGAACAATCGTGCATCGGGGTCGTGCGGGTCGCGGTAGAGGTGGTCGATGCGGTCGGTGTTGAACGTCGATGCCCTGCGGATGAGCCCGTGGACGACGTAGCCCTTGTCCAGCAACTGCTCGGCCAGGTAGGAGCCGTCCTGCCCGGTGATGCCCGTGAGGAGCGCGACCTTGTCCGACATGGAGGCGAGCCTAGGGGGACGCTGCCCGTCGAAGGGGGGACGGGCGAGAGCATCATGATGCTATGATGCGTTGATGCGAACAACGTTGGATCTCGACGACGTGGTGCTCGACCACGCGAGGACCATCGCCCGCGACCGCGGGATCTCGCTGGGCGCCGCTGTCTCCTCCCTGGCGATCCGCGGCATGCGCGCCCCTCTCACCCAGGGGGTCGACGACACGGGCCTGCCGGCGTTCGACGTCCCTGCGGATGCGGGCGTACTCACCGAGGAGATGGTGCGTGCCGCGTTGGACGACGAGTGACGGTTCTCCTCGACGTCAATGTCCTGGTGGCCATCGCGTGGCCGCAGCACGTGCATCACCGACATGCGCGGGAATGGTTCGCCGCGGATCCCGGGAGGTCGTGGGCCACATCCCCTGTGACGGAGTCCGGCTTCATCCGCGTGTCCTGCAATCCGCGCGTGATCCTACAGGCGCGCACACCTGCCGAGGCCGGCGATTTCCTCGACGGACTGCGGGCCTTCGGCGCGTGGGAGTTCTGGCCGGACGCCGTGCGCATGTCGACTTCGCTACTCGGAGTCAAGAGTTACCGACAGGTGACCGACGCCCACCTCCTGCAACTCGCACATGAGCACGGCGGCGCCGTGGCGACGTTCGACTCGGGGCTCGCGCAACTCGCTCAACATCGCGGCCAGACCGCCGAACTCATCCCCTCCGCCACGTAGCCCACGCTGTCCCCAGCCTGACGCCCAGTACTTCCGCCTCCGCCTGATCGCGCCTTCCCTAGATGCGTGGTTGACGAGGACTATCGACGCGAGATATACAGTTTTGGGAGATTAGATATACGCATCGGGAAGAGGCGAGGTGGCCAAGACGCTCATCGACATCGACGACGACCTGCTCGAGGCCGCCCGCGAGGCCCTGGGCACCACGACGAAAAAGGACACAGTCAACGCGGCCCTGCGCGAGGTCATCGCGACGCGAGACCGGGCGGCGGCCGTCGACGAGCTCATTGCGTGGACGTCCCGACATGAGCCACTGGATCGCGAGGCTCGTCTCCGTGCTTGGCGCCAATCCCCCTGACTTTCTCGCCGACACGAGCGCTCTCTCGCGCTTCGGCCACCATGCAGCAGTCCGTGAGGCACTGACGCCCCTTGCGCGCACGGGAAGACTGGCATGGTCAGATCCAACGCGGCTGGAAATGGGCGTAACTGCCCGCAATGCTGAGGATCACGCTTCACTGGGCCGACTCCTCGACACACTTCCTCGAGCGCGGATCAACGTCGCGGACTACGAGCGCGCATGGGAGGTGCAGGGCCTCCTCGCCATGTCCGGACGGCATCGGGGAGTGGCCCTTCCCGACCTCCTCGTCGCCGCATGTGCTGAACGACTCGGCCTCGCCGTCGTCCACTGCGATTCCGACTTCGACCTCATCGCGGAGGTCACCGGCCAGCCAACGCGCTGGGCGATCGACCGAGGCCTGCTCTAGGCCGCTCCACTAGGTTTGGGCCGTGGGCATGCTCTCCCCGGACGCGCGGGTCTACGTCGCCGGCCACCGCGGCATGGTCGGCTCCGCGGTATGGCGGGCCCTCTAGGCCGCCGGCTTCACCAACCTCGTCGGCTGGTCCTCCTCCGAGGTCGACCTCACCGACCGCGATGCCGCGATGGACGCCGTGCTCTCCGCTCGCCCTGATGTCGTCGTCGACGCTGCCGCCCGAGTGGGCGGCATCATGGCGAACTCGACGTACCCGGCGGAGTTCCTCGCCGACAACGTTCGCATCCAGACCAACCTCTTCGAGGCCGCGCATGCGGCCGGGGTCGAGCGCCTGCTGTTCCTGGGGTCGTCATGCATCTACCCGAAGATGGCGCCACAGCCGATCCCGGAGTCCGCGCTGCTCACCGGGCCGCTCGAGGACACCAACAACGCCTACGCGATCGCCAAGATCTCCGGCATCATCGCGGTGCAGTCCTATCGTCGCGAGTACGGCCGCCGCTGGATCTCGGCCATGCCGACGAACCTCTACGGTCCCGGTGATAACTTCGACCTGCAGACCGCGCACGTCCTCCCGGCGATGATCAGGCGCTTCCATGAGGCCAAGGAGTCGGGTGCACCGTCCGTGACGCTGTGGGGAAGCGGCGCCCCGCGCCGGGAGTTCCTGCACGTCGACGATCTCGCCACCGCCTGCCTTCGGCTCCTCGACGCGTACGACGATCCCGGGCACATCAACGTGGGCGTCGGCTCCGACGTCACCATCGCGGAGCTTGCCGACACGGTGGCGACGGTCGTCGGCTATTCCGGCGCACTGGAGTGGGATTCCTCCAAGCCCGACGGCACCCCGCGCAAACTGCTCGACGTTTCCAAGATCAGCGAGCTCGGCTGGGCCCCCTCGATCGGCCTGCGCGAGGGGATCGCATCGACGTACGACGTCTATCGCTCGGCAGACTGAGGACCGCGCACCGGGAAGGTCGCGGTGAGCACGGCACCGCCGTCGGGCCCCGACTCGAGGGACCACGAGCCTCCGAGCGTGCGGCACCAGGTGTCGATGAGCATCGTGCCGAGGCCGGACGTATGCCGCGGATCGACGCCGCGGCCGTCGTCGCGGACAGTGAGCTCCATGCGGCCGGGCGGGCACTCGATCGAGATTGCGACGTGGCGCGCCTGCCCGTGATCAACGGCGTTCAGCAGCCCCTGCTCGACGATTCGGTACGCCGCGAGCCGCAGTGTCGGGTAGTCGATCGCATTGCGCGGGATCGAGATCGACACGGCGAGCGCGGGGAGGTAGGGCTCGGCCAACTCGCCGATGGCCGTCTCGAGGTCGACGTCCTTGAGGCTGGGGCTGAGCGTGCGCACCGCCCGACGGACGTCGAGGGACCTCAACTCCTCGAGTTCGTGGATCACGCGCTCCACCTCCTCGCGGCTCCCGTCGTTCTCCTCTGCGACGACCTGTAGGCGCAGGCATGCGGCCAGCAGCCCGCCCTGTACCCGGTCGTGGAGCACGATCGCGACGGACCTCCGCACCTCCTCGTCGGCCTTGAGCAGCGCCTCCGCCTGGGCCTCCACGACGTCGAGCGCCTGCTGCGTGACGTCAACCTGGCGCTGGAGGCGCTCCTGGAGCGAACCGATGATGGCCTGGATGATGACCAGCCCCACGAAAGCGCGGATGAGGGCGAAGACGATGTCGCCCGGCGTCGACAGCGTCGGGTAGTCGGGGATGTAGCCCTGGGCGAAGCGCACGAGAGTGGCGAGCGCCGTGGCCGCGAGTAGTGCGGCGATGTAGCCGGGGAATGTCGCTACAACCTTCGGAAGGTAGCGCCGGGCCAGTTCGAGAACCCCGAAGACGATGAGTCCGAACACCACGGCGGTGAGGATCT
>JAPOJD010000193.1 GCA_029978585.1 Actinomycetota bacterium | reverse complement strand
TCGTGTTGAACGGCGTGCTCTCGTTCCAGGGACCGGCATACGTGGAACCGTCCGCCGCGACGCCGTAGCCGCCCGCGGTCCCGGCCACGTGCGTGCCGTGGCCCTCGCAGTCGAGCGGGTTGTCGTCCGGCTGGGGGAGCGACTCGGGATCGCCCGCGTCGTATGCGTTCCCGGCGAAGTCGTAGCCGCCCGCGACCTTCTCAGGATCCGGGTACACCGGGGACTGGCCGGCCTCCTTGGCCGCGAGTGCGGCTTCGTACGCCGCGGTGGTGCCGGGGCCCCCGAAGTCGGCATGGGTGTAGTCGATGCCGGTGTCCATGATGCCGAGGGTGACGCCCTCCCCGGTCTTGCCCGCGTCCACCCAGGCGCTGGGCGCCTGGATCAGTGGGACCGTGATGAAGTTGTCGCGGGTCTTGGGGACGAGGCGGTGCACCGCCTTCACGCCGGGCAGTGCGGCGAGAGCGGACAGGCGTGAGGCGTCGGTGCGGACGGCGATTCCCGCGTAGACGCGGGAGGTTTCGTAGAGCACAGTGGCGCGGGTTGCGGGCGCGTTCAGCCGCGCGCGCACGGAGGCCTGCTGGACCTCGACTCGGTCCACCGCCGCGCGCGTGGCGAGGCCACGGCTCCGGGCGCTCAGGCCCGCGGATGCAGCGAAGGCGCGCGACGCCGGGGGGGCATCGAGCTCGAGCATGACGGCCACCGGGCCCTCGCCGGCGGACACGAATGCGGGGGCCGCTCGGGCGCCGCTCCGGGGGATCCCGGGGGCGTCGTCGGCCGCGATGCCGGACGGGATGCCGAGCATGGCCAGCGCGACGGCGAAGGCCGCGGGCACGGCGATGCGGGGGGCGAGCGTGCGGGTGCGGGACATGGCGGCCTCCGAGGGGGGGAGTTCGGACGGGCGTCACCATACCTCCGGGGGAGCACCTCCGGCCCTCGCGCGCCGCATTCGGGCGGTCTCCTCCATGGCCATTGCCCGAACAGCGGACTGCGCGAGATGCCGTCCGACGACGCGCACTGGACCGGGTGCCGTGTCGGCGTGGAGCGAGGCGAGAGACAGGCGTCGCTCCCAGGGCCCCTCGGTGATGCGTACGGACTGGACTCGCGCATGAGGGGCCACGCAGACGCGCCGCGTGATGCGACCCTCCCGGGAGGCAACGACCTCGGGCGTCATGGCCCAGGCGAGTGCGCGCCATGACAGCGGGGCGCGCCAGCGTGCCCGATCGGGAGCGACGGTGAACGGGATGCTGTCGATATCGACACCGGGCAGCACCTCGGCGATGAGCCGGAGGGCCTCGGCGCGGGGTGCGACGGGCACGAGAACGTCCGGGCCCGAGTCTGAGGCCTCAGATTCGACGCCGGCCACGGTGACGGTCACGCGGACCCATCCGTAGCTCCGCCACAGGAGCGGTTCCACGACGGCGATGGCGTGCACGCGGTCAGGCGGGATGATGCGGGTCTGCGTGGACAGCAGGCCGCGGCGAATGCGAAGCCCGTCGACAGTCCGGTCCACGCGAAATCCGTAATTCGCCAGGAACTCCCCGGCCACCGTGAGGATCGGCACACCCCCGGTGATCACCGCGAGGAAGAGTCCCGCGGCGCCTTCTGTCATCGCGGTGATGGTGAGGAACACCACGCTGGCGATGAGGAGCCCCACGGTGACGGACCGCATGAGCAGGCCGGCAAGCAGGCGCCCGGCGGGCACGCACGCGAGCGTCTCGCTGGCCTCGACATGCCCGAGTCCTTCGAGGGCTTCGGGGGGCGCCGGGGACTTCATCGTGAGGATCTGGGCACGCAGGTCCTCGGCGGCCGCCTGCGTGAGGTACCGCAGCACGATGCGGGATCCGGTGGCCCCTGCTGCCTCGGCGCGCAACTCGACCAGTCCGACGACTCGGGCAATGAGGGGCGCGACGATGTCCACGCTCTGGAGCCGAGAGAGTTGCAGCCTGCGGGAGGACCTCTGCAGGATCCCGTGATCGAGGCATAGGTCTCCGTCGCTGTTGATCCAGTAGGTGCGGCGGTACCACAACGCCCACGCCGCGGCCGCGACCGCGAGAAAAAGCACCGCTGACCCGAGGAGCGCGAGCACGGCGACGGGCACGCCGGGTCCGATACGCGCCGTGATGAGCGTGCGGCCGGGGCCGAGCAGGAAGACGACTCCCAGCGCCAGGCTGGGGGCGGCCTGGACCAGTGGGGTCAGCGGGTGGGTGCGTTGCGGCTGCGTCACAGGCCTGCCGAGCGCTCCTCGCCCCGTGCCGCCAGACGGTCGCGCAATGCCATGGCTTCGCGGGGTGCGAGGCCGGGAATCGTGGCATCGGTGGTGGCGGCCGCCGTGTGCAACTGCACCGTCGAGATGCCGAGCCAACGATCGAGCGGCCCTGCGCGCAGGTCCACCATCTGCATCCGCCCGTAGGGAACGATGACGAGGCGGCGCACCAGCAGGCCGCTCACGACGAGGAGGTCGTCGTCTCGTTCAGCGAATCCGTATGTGGCAACCCGGCGTCCGATCGCCCACCAGGACCAGATGAGCACAAGGAGGGCGACGGCGGCGTACGCGAGGAGCCAGTATCTCGGCAGCGGGCTCAGGGCGATCGCTATTCCGCCTGCGATGACGAGGATGTAGGCGAGGACGACGTTGAGGCGACGAGCCGTCGCGAGTTTCGGGGAGATGCGCGTCCACCCCTCGGACGGCGGGGAGAAGGCGTCCGCGTCGTCGGCCACGTGACCACTGTGGCACGTTCCGCCTGGAGTTCGTCTGGCGGGACGGCCGATTCACCCCACCTGGTTCACGGTGAGTATCAGGGAGGGGATCGCCGGGCGGGAGGGGTTCGTGCCTGGACCCTCGTAGACGATCTGCGCCGCAGAGTCCGCACTCCCCCACATGAGCGTTGCGTGCTGCCCGGCGAGGAGGTCGATGAAGAAGTTCCACGCGGCAACCTGCTTCGCTCCTGCACCGACGAGCACGAGTCCGGTGCTCGAGTCGGGTACGTCGAGGCCGTCCTTGCGCAGCCAGATGTAGATCGTGTCCGTCCCCCCGTCGGTCTTGGTCACCTGGGCGGAGAAGGCGATGTTGTACAGCCCGGAACGGCCCACGGTGATCTTCGTGTCATCGACGATCACCACGTCAGAGGCGTCCACCGTGGTGCGCAACTTGAACGGGATGGGATTGCCGGGGGACACGTTCGTCTGGGGGAACAGATCGAGGAAATTGCCGTAGGCGCCGAATCCCCCCGCCGGGCCCGTGGGGCCCGTGGGCCCCTGGGGTCCCGTGGGCCCGATAGGTCCGGTCGGGCCGACGGGCCCTGTCGCGCCGTTCGGTCCCGTGGGT
>JAPOJD010000057.1 GCA_029978585.1 Actinomycetota bacterium | reverse complement strand
TGTCGGCGACACCAGCCGCCACTCAACGAAGTTGCAGGCGCGGATAGCCTGGGGTGATGACCCGTCGCGTGGCCGTCGTCACCGACTCGACCGCGTACCTCCCGCCGGACATCGTGCGGGCAAGCGGCATCACGGTCGTGCCCGTTCAGGTGATCGTCGGCGGCCACGCCTACGACGAGACCTCCGACGAGGCCGGGGTACGCCGGGTCGCGGACGCCCTGCGCGCATGGCAGCCCGTGACCACGTCGCGGCCGAGCCCGGAGCGCTTCCGTGCGGCCTTCGCTGCGGCGCTCGCGGACGGTGCCGACTCCATCGTGTGCGCGACGCTGTCCTCGCGCATGTCCGGTACCTACGACTCCGCACGGCTGGCGGCCAAGGAGATCGACGCCGACGTGCGCATCGTCGACAGTCGCACTGTGGCCATGGCCCTGGGCTTCGCCGTCCTCGCCGGCAATGACGTGGCCGCGCAGGGAGGCGATGCCGACGTGGTCGCGGAGATCATCGAACGCCGGGCCCGCGACTCGACGTCCCTGTTCTACGTCGACACCCTCGAGTACCTCCGGCGAGGCGGCCGCATCGGATCCGCCCGGGCCGCCGTGGGACAGGCCCTGAAGGTGAAGCCGATCCTGCGCATCCTCGACGGTGAGGTCGTCCCCCTCGATCGCGTCCGCACGACCAGCAAGGCCATCTCCCGGCTTACCGAGCTTGCGCTGGCCTCCGCGGAGGGGCGCCCGGCGGAGTTCGCCGTTCAGGACCTGGACGCCGCAGCGCGTGCGCTCGACCTCGCCGCGACCATTCAGCAGCGCCGGCCCGAGGCCCGCGTCATCACCTGCCCGCTCGGTGCTGCCGTGGGCGCGCACACCGGCCCCGGCATCGTGTCGGTGGCCGTGTCGCCCCTGTAGCGGCATCCCCAGGCCGCGACCCCGCAGGATCTCCCCAGCCCGGCCCGGCGCGCCACGCGGGCGCTGCCGCCGTGCCTAGCGTGCGCCATGGTCTGGAGCCCACGCGCCCTGCGCGCCCTCGCCATGCTCCTTGGCGCCCTCCTCCTCGTCGTCGGCTACTGGTGGTGGCAGGGGCGTGCGCGGCCTGCCGTCACCCTCCCCGATCCGCTCGCGTCGGCGAGTGCACCCGCGACGGCCGCGCCCGTGGGTGAGGTGATCGTCCATGTGCGCGGTCGGGTGGCGCGCCCGGGAGTCGTCACCCTGCCCTCGGGATCCCGGGTGATCGATGCCATAGAGGCCGCGGGCGGCCTGCGCCCCGGTGCCTCCAGCGGCGACCTCAATCTGGCGCGCGTGCTCGCGGATGGCGAGCAGATCGCGGTCGGGGTGCGCGCGTCGCACGACTCCGCCTCGGCCGGTCCGGCGCCGGACGCCACGGCAAGTGGCGATGCCGCAAACCCCCTGATCGATCTCAACGCGGCGACCGCGGCCGAGTTGGAGGCGCTGCCCGGCATCGGCCCCGTCCTCGCCCAGCGCATCGTGCAGTGGCGCATCGACAACGGCCGCTTCACGGACGTGGAGGTGCTCGGCGAGGTGAGCGGGATCGGCGATGCCCTGATGGCCCAACTGCGTCCCCTGGTGCGCGTGTGACGGCCGGCCTCGTGCCGGGTGCCCTTGCGGCGTGGGTGCTGGCCTTCGGCAGCGCCTTGCTGCTCGCGTGGGGCATCGACGTGGCGGTCGTCGTGCGCATCCAGTTGGCCGCTGCGCTGGCGGCCGCGCTCCTGGTCGCCCTGTCCGTCGCGCGCCATCGGCCCGCGTGGGCGGCGCTTGGTGCCGTGATGACGGCCGCGCTGTTGTCATCAGCGTCGTACGCCGTCACCGTGAAGGCCGAGCCCCTCGCCGTGGTCGGTGCTCGCGTGACGGTCGAGGCCTCGGTCATCGGGGACATGCGACTGCGCCAGGGCTTCGGCGAGCCCAGGCTCGACGTCCGGGCCTACACGGTCGCCGTGTCGAGTGCACGCGGGGACTGGCAGGTCGGCGCGCCAGTCATGCTCCGCGTGTCCCCCGAGGATCCGCCGCTCATTGGCGCGCTCGTGCGGGTCACCGGCACCGTGCGCGAGGGCGATGCGATGCGCGGGATTGCGGCAGTCATCGACGTTGATCGGATGACCGTCATCGCACCGCCGGGCCCACTCGGATCGCTGGCCAACTCCGTGCGCGGCTCTCTGCGTGCCTCGCTCCAGGGCGCACCCGATCGTGCCGCGGCCCTGGTCGAGGGACTTGCTGTCGGAGACGAGACCGCGCAGCCTGAGGAGCTCGCAGAGCAGATGCGGGTGTCGGGTCTGTCTCACCTGACCGCGGTCTCGGGCGGCAACACCTCGATGGTCGTGGGGGCTGTACTGCTCGTTGCGACGATGCTGGGTCTCGGTCTCGTCCCGCGCGTGGTTGCCGCTGGCCTTGCGCTCGGGGCCTTCGTCGTCATCGTCGGACCGCAACCGAGCGTCCTCCGTGCGTCGGTCATGGCGGTCGTGTCTCTCCTTGCCATCCTCACCGGGTCACGTCGAACGGGCCTGCATGCCCTCGCGTTCGCGGTCGTCGTGCTGCTCATCAGCTCGCCGCCTCTCGCGGCGTCGTGGGGATTCGCGCTCTCCGTCGCGGCCACCGGTGGCCTCATCATGCTGGCCGCACCCATCGTGTCCCGCTGGGGTGGGGGAGACCGTGCCCGCAGCGCGGTCGTGGCGGCGCTTGCCCTCACCGTCGGGGCACAGATCGCGACACTGCCGCTCATCGCTGCCTTCGGCGACGGGCTCAGCCTGGTCGCCGTGCCCGCCAACCTTCTCGCCGCCCCGGCTGTGGGACCCGTGACCGTGCTCGGCCTGATGGCCGCGGTCCTCGGGACCTTCGCCCCCGCCCCGGCCGCAGTGCTCGCCCGGTGCGCGGAGCCCTTCGCCGCTTGGATCGCGTGGGTGGCGGAATGGACCTCTGGCTGGCCCGCGGCCACGCTCCCATGGCCGGGAGGATTGCCGGGGGCCGTGCTCGCCGGGCTCGTGGCCGGGGGGCTCGCTTACGCGATCCGCCGACATCGCGGCCAGCATGAGCGCACGGGCAGGCCACGCACGCTCGTGCTCGGGGCGGTCGCCCTCGCGGTCGTCGCCGTAGTGTCCCTGCGCCTGCCCGAACGCGCCGGTTGGCCGCCTCCGGGCTGGATCATGCTCGCCTGCGACGTCGGCCAGGGAGATGCGCTCATCCTCCGCGGGTCGGGTGGCGGCATCGTCGTGATCGATGCAGGGCCAGATCCCCGGGCGATCGATCGTTGTCTCGGTGACGCCAGCGTCGATCGCATCGATCTCCTGGTGCTGACACACAACCATGCCGATCACATGGACGGCGTTCCGGGGGTGCTCGATGGCAGGTCCGTGGCGGCAGCGCTCGTGTCGCCGCTGCGCGAACCCGTCGAGCAGGCCGAGCGCCTCGATGCCTTCCTGTCGGGGATACCCACGTCCGTAGCACGCGTGGGGGATCGGCTTGACGTCGGTGGGATTGCGCTGACGGTGCTGTGGCCCAGTCGCGTGATCCGCGGTCCGGAGTCCGCCCCCAACAACGCCAGCGTGGTCCTGCTCGCCGAGGTGGCCGGACTCCGCGTGCTTCTGCTCGGAGATGTGGAGGTGGCGGCCCAGGTCGCGCTGCGCACATCGATCGCGGGGCCGGGCGTGGACGTGGTCAAGGTGGCGCATCATGGGAGTCGCTTCCAGGATCCAGCGCTGGCCGCCTGGACCGCCGGTCGCGTCGCGATCGTGAGCGTCGGGGAGGGCAATCGCTACGGCCACCCCGCGCCGGAGACTCTGCGGGCGTGGCAGCTCGCCGGTGCGGTCGTGGCGCGCACCGATGTCGCCGGCGACGTGGCCATCGTGGGGGATCCCCTCGGCGTCGTGACGCGGCGTACCTCGGCGGGATGACGACCGGGTGGCATAGTGGCGCGGGTGAGCCTGCCCATCACCCTCATCGTGGGATCCGAAGAGGCCCTCGTCCGACAGGCGGTCGAGCAGGCTCGGCACGCGGCCCGCGACCGCGAGGGCGCGGACCCGGATCGGCGCACCGTCTCGGCGGCTGCCGACGACGCGGCCGCGGCTCTCGCCGAGGCTCTCGGGCCCACACTCTTCGACGAGCCGGCCCTGGTCACCATCACCGATGCCGACCAGATCGACGATGTCCTGTGGCGCATCCTCGACGCGGCGATGGCCGATCCTCCGCCCGGCGTCTCCCTCGTCGTGACGCACCCGGGTGGGGTGAAGGGCAAGAAATACCTCACGGCACTTCGCGGCGCGGGCGCACAGGAGGTCTCGTGTGCTGCCATCAAGAAGGGTCGCCAGACCGAGGACTTCCTGGTGGCCGAGGTGCGCCGTCGCGGACGCAAGGCCACTCCGGGCGCGATCCACGCGCTCTACGAAGCGATCGGCCATGACATCGCCTTGCTCATCGGTGCCATCGCCCAGTTGTGCAGTGATGTCGAAGAGGGTCCCATCGACGAGCAGGCGGTGGCCCGCTACTTCGTGGGTGTCGCGGACGTGCAGGGCTACCGCGTCTCGGATGCCGTATGGGACCGCCGCCCCGTGGACGCCCTGCGCGATCTGCGCTGGATGGCGGAGTCATCGGGTCGCGCCGGCGTCGGCCCGTCTGTCACGGCCACGCTCGCCACTGGACTGCGGGCACTCGTGCGCGTCCAGGGCCTGCCACCGAACATGAGCGAAGCCGATGCCCTGCGGGAGACCGGTATCCGGTTCGACTGGCAGCTGCGCAATGCCCGCAATCGCGCTAAGCGCTGGCGGCCCGATCGCCTCGCCGCGGCCACCGTGGCCCTCGCCGAACTCGACGTCGCGGTCAAGGGGGGCCTGCGTAAGGGTGATTCCCGGGACGTGGACCAGAAGCTCCACGACATGGAGTCCTACGTCGTGCGCACGGCCTCGCGCTCGGAGGGCTGAGCGACCGGCTTCCCCCGGGCCGGCGGCGGCTTGCCCCGCGAGTCGCATCACGGGCTCCCGGCCCTCTAACCTGGGCCTAGCCTGCCGCCCTGAGGAGACCCCATGACCATCCTGTCCTTCCGGCGCCCCCTGGCGAGCGTCTCCGTCGGCGTGCTGCTGTGCGCGGGCCTCGTCTCAGCAGGGCTCACCTCAGCCTCAGCGGCCGACGAGGGGGCCGGCTCCGCGGTCGCTGCGGACGCGCCTGAGTCCCCGGCCGCCCCGGTGCTGGACCGCAGTGCGAATCGTGTGGGCTGCCAGCGCAATGCCAATGTGCTCGGCGTGACCATCCACGACGGGAAGCGGATCGCCGACGCGAAGGTCCGGATCCTGGGGGCCCGGACAGTGGGCAAGAAGACGCTCTACGACCGTGTGCTCGCGACATCGGGGCGCATGCGCACCAACGTCATGGGCGGCTTCGCCTTCAGCGTCGCATGCCTCCCGCCGACATTCATCGTGGAAGTCTCCGGCGGCCGGATCGGCACGTCGAAGAACACCGAGCGCATGGCAGCGATCGGCCTGCGGGGAGAGAAGTCGGTCGTGGTGACGCCCGCGACGACCTTGGCCGCCGAGTACCTCCGATATCGCCCCGGACTCACGCCGCGCCAGGCCGTGAGGCTCGTGAGCAACCATCTGGATATCGCGGCCTGGGGATCCAAGGTCAGCCACCTGGGCCTCCTCACCTCTAACACCTCGTCCACCTTCCACGCCGGTGACTTCTTCCGGGCGGCCAAGGCGGCCGGGGGTGTGATGGCATTCGCGCAAGCGGAGGCCAGGCGCATCACCGCTTCGTCGAAGAACTCCTTCGCTCCCGAGAACTACCAGCCAGCGACCCGACCGGGCTACCCCGACCACCACCGCGACCACGCGACAACTCGGGCGCGGAGCCCCCGCACCAATCCGATTGTCTCGATCCTCACCAGTGTCGCGGGCAAGGCTCTCTACAGCGCGGCGTGCGCGGAGCTCCCACCCAACCCCGTGACCAACCTCGCCTGCGCCAATCCACAGTCCAGCTTTGACCAGGCGGTCACAAACCAGCTCTTGGGGATCACGAACCAGTTGAATGAACTTAATGCGACCGTCAGTGACGTGCAGACCTCGCTCACGCAGATGGGGCAGACCCTCGCGGCGATCCAGACCTCGATTGCTGAGCTCCAGCAGCAGGGCTCCCAGGCGTCGTACGTCAGTGATGCGAATGCGGCCCAGGCGGCCTATTCGACGGCCTACGACAATTCCGGGATCGTGAAGGTGCAGTCGCTGGTCCAGGAGGCATACGAGGACATGCTCATCCTGAGCACCGTCACGCCGACGTCGTCCACTTGGACGCCGACCACCGATCCGGAGCCGACGAACTCCGAGGTCTGCGGCACGATGTACACCTCCGCAGCCACTTCGAGCGGTGACCACCCGCTCAGCATCTGCGTCAGCCTCCTCCAGCAGACGGACGCCTTCGTCGATCCCGGCAACGCCTACTACGACTCGCTCTACGAGGCACTCGTCGGTGGCCCCGGCGTGCCGCAGGACGACCTGCTGATCTACACCTACCAGCAGATGGTCACCATGGGCGGCCACCTACCGATTTCCGCGGCCGCCCTGGCGGGCATCCAGTCCACCTTTGCCCAGATCGGATCCCTGGTCGACAGCGCCTACGCCGTGGCAGGGTCCGCTCAGATGTTCCGCGAGAGCGCCGCATCGGGCCAGCAGCCCTCCTGCCCCGACCTGACCACCTCGGGCACGTGGCCGGCTTCCACGGCCATCAACGTGGCCGATGCCTGCCGCATCCTGCAGAGCGGGCTCTTCGTGGGCGCTGTCCAGAATGCTGTTGCCGCGGACATCGTGGTCCCGCCGGCGGGTACCGTGGCGGACCCGAGTTCGAACTACGTCTGGTGGGGCTACCCCGTCGACCTGTCGATGACCACCATGAGCAACTCGTCCTTCCCGCTGTATCCCGGTCCGGCCACATCGACGTACGAGACCACCCCCATTCCTCTTATGAGCTACGCGCCCATGCAGCAGATCATGGCCGCATCTCCGCATCAATTGCTCGCGAACGAGCCGGCCTATGACTTCGCCCTGGCAGGGGAGGCAGACAACCTCACCCTCGTGGGGGACATCCTGCTCGCCGAGCCCACCGTGGCAAAGACGCTCACGGCGCAGGGCTTCACGGGAATCGGGACGCAGAATGGCGGGATGACCTGGGCCAATCTCGGGGCGGATCCGAATGTCTATGCGACCATCACCACCCCCAATGCGTGGCAGTCGAGCGAGAAGTTGGCGTCGAACGTGCTCGGCTGCACCGGCTTCCCCGCCAGCATCACGAACATCTTCCAGTGCTCGAGCACCGGCTACTCGTTCGCGAGCCCTGACCCCAAGACGTTGTACGGCGAGAGCCTCCTGGAGGCCGTCTTCGCCTCATCCTCGTGGAATCTCACCACGGGAACCGTGCCGACATCGGCCAATGCCGCAGCCTGCACCAATATCGGCAGCGACTGGCTGACGGGGATCAGTCCCCTCAACGCCTGCTGGACCAATACCTTCGGGCTGCTCGTCGACACGGCGGCAGCGACCGGAGCAGCGGGATCGAACTTCTGGACCCCGGCGATGCTGCAGGGAGTGCCCAGCGGCGGCGTTGCGGCGATTCCGGTGCCGAACGCGCCGGTCACCGCGAGCTAGGGCGGGGCTGCTCGCCGCGCAACGACGAAGGCCCGGTCCCCCTGGGGACCGGGCCTTCGTTCGAAGTCAGGGCTAGAGCGCTTCGGCGCGCTTGGCGATCGCGGACTTGCGGTTGGCCGCCTGGTTCTTGTGAATGACGCCCTTGCTCACGGCCTTGTCGAGGTTGCGGCATGCCTCACGGGCCAGCTCCTGGGCCTTGGCGGCATCGCCGGAGTCCGCGGCCTCGCGAAACTTACGGACGTAGGTCTTCAGCGAGGATTTGACGGCCTTGTTGCGCAGCCGAGCCTTCTCGTTCGTGCGGTTGCGCTTGATCTGCGACTTGATGTTCGCCACTGGTGATCCTCGGCCTCTCCTGCATGTGCCTGCTACGTCGTCTACCGGGTCGTCGGATTGCCTACCCGAATGGTCGATCCCGGGGGATGACCGACTCCGTAGCCTACCGGGAGGTCGGTCCGAGGCTCAAATCCGGGCCCCATGGGACGATAGGGCGGTGCCAGCCCCCGCTCCCGGTCGGACGGACCCGTCCGTCATCCGGAACTTCTGCATCATCGCCCATATCGACCATGGGAAGTCCACCCTGGCCGACCGGATGCTGCAGATCACCGGGGTGGTGGACGACCGGCAGATGCGCGCCCAGTACCTCGACCGCATGGATATCGAGCGAGAGCGCGGGATCACGATCAAGTCCCAGGCGGTGCGCCTGCCCTACCGGGCCCAGGACGGCCGGGACTACGTCCTGAACCTCATCGACACCCCGGGGCATGTCGACTTCACCTATGAGGTCTCCCGCAGCCTGGCGGCCTGCGAGGGGGCGGTCCTCCTCGTCGATGCGGCCCAGGGGATCGAGGCCCAGACGCTGGCGAACCTCTACCTCGCGTTGGAAAACGACCTGCAGATCATCCCGGTGCTCAACAAGATCGACCTGCCCGCCGCTCAGCCCGACAAGTACGCCGCAGAACTCGCCCACATCATCGGGTGTGCGCCAGAGGACGTGCTGCGCGTGTCGGCCAAGACGGGCGACGGCGTGGGCGAGCTCCTCGAGGAGGTCGTCCGCACGGTGCCTTCGCCGGTGGGCAATCCCGATGCTCCGCTGCGCGCGCTGATCTTCGACTCGGTGTACGACACCTACCGCGGCGTCGTGACCTACGTCCGCGTCATCGACGGGCACGTTTCGACCCGCGAACGCATCGCCATGATGTCGACCAAGGCCGTGCACGACCTCCTCGAGGTGGGCATCATCTCCCCGGAGCCCATGGCCGCTGAGGCGATCGGGGTCGGCGAGGTGGGCTACCTCATCACCGGCGTCAAGGACGTGCGGCAGTCCCGCGTCGGCGACACGGTCACCAGCGCGTCGAAGGGCGCAACCGAGGCACTCGGGGGCTACCGCGATCCCAAGCCCATGGTGTTCTCCGGGCTGTACCCCCTGGACGGGTCCGACTACCCGGACCTGCGCGAGGCCTTGGACAAGCTCAAGCTGAACGACGCCGCCCTGGTCTTCGAGCCGGAGAGCTCGGTGGCGCTGGGGTTCGGCTTCCGGTGCGGCTTCCTGGGGCTGCTCCACCTGGAGATCGTCCGCGAGCGCCTGGAGCGGGAGTTCGGCCTCGACCTGATCTCGACGGCACCCAATGTCGTCTACCACGTGACCATGGACGACGGCACCGAGATCGAGGTGACCAACCCCTCGGAGTTCCCCACGGGCAAGGTGGCCGAGGTGCGCGAGCCGGTCGTGCGCGCCACGATCCTCGCTCCGTCAGACTTCGTCGGCACGATCATGGAGCTCTGCCAGGCCCGCCGGGGCGCGCTGCTCGGGATGGACTACCTAAGCCAGGATCGAGTCGAGTTGCGCTACACGCTGCCCCTGGCGGAGATCGTCTTCGACTTCTTCGATCAGCTCAAGTCGCGTACCAAGGGCTACGCCTCCCTCGACTACGAGCCCAGCGGGGAGGAGGCCGCGACCCTGGTCAAGGTCGACATCCTCCTTCACGGGGATGCCGTCGATGCCTTCAGCGCGATCGTTCACCGCGACAAGGCCTACGCCTACGGAGTGGCCATGACGGCCAAGCTGCGCGAACTCATCCCGCGCCAGCAGTTCGAGGTGCCCATCCAGGCAGCTATCGGATCGCGCGTCATCGCGCGCGAGACCATCCGCGCCATCCGCAAGGACGTGCTCGCGAAGTGCTACGGAGGCGACATCACCCGCAAGCGCAAACTGCTGGAGAAGCAGAAGGAGGGCAAGAAGCGCATGAAGATGGTGGGCCGGGTCGAGGTGCCCCAGGAGGCATTCATCGCTGCACTGTCCACCGGCGAGGACGCCGGCAAGAAGTAGGCCGGGCCGACCGGGCGTCTCCTAGGGAGTCTCGGGCGTCGCGGTGACCACGATCGCCGTCGATCCCCCGGTCTCGGACACCAGGACGTTGACCTTGAGGCCGTTGCCCACGAGGAACCACACGTCGGGCAGCGGATCCGTGTAGTCGGGATCGTCGCTGAAGCCATTGCCCTTGAGCGTGTCGACGTAGGCCTGGGCCGTGGCTCGCTGGTCGCCCTCGCCCTGCCAGGTGGCGCCGAAGCTGCCGTCCGCGCCGTAGGAGGTCACCAGCTCCAGGCCGGGCACCGCGGGGACCGACGCCGGCCAGTCGGCGGGGAGGTCGCCGGTGCCGACCTCGAAGGCGCCATCACTGGACTCGATCTTGACCGAGCCGTCCTCCCCGATCTCGACGTCGGAACCCTCGCCGAGCTGCTGCTCGGCGGCGTTCTCCGCGGCCTGCTCCACGGCCTGCTGGCCGAGGCCGCATCCGGCGATCAGCGCCGTGAGTGCCGCGGTCCCGGCCGCGACGATGATGCGGGTGGAGATTCTCATGACGGATCACTCCCTACTTGATGAAGCGGATGCAGATCGGGTAGCGGTACTCGATCCCGTCCTTGTTCTTCAGTGCGGCGATGATCATGAAGATCAGGCTGAGGATCCACGCGGCGAGGATGATGAAGACGCCGATAAAGATGAACGTGAGGACGAAGCCCACGATGTAGGCGATGAGGACCGTGATCTGGAAGTTGAGGGCCTCGGTGGACTCCTTCTTGACGAATGCACTCCGGGGGCCGAACACCAGCATGACGATGAGCGGGCCGATCACGCTGAGCAGGATTCCGGAGAGTTGCCCGAGGCAGGCCCACAGCCGGGCGTCGGACTCCGACAGGGGCTGTTCGCCACCGGATGAGGGAGGCGGCGTGCTCGGCGGGGGTGGCGGCGGTGGCGGCGGTGGTGGCGGCGGCGGGGCCGGCGGGGGAGGGGGTGTGGCGGACATGGCGCCTCCTAACCGGGGGGTCGATTCCACTGTACGTGGCCCGGCCCATCCGCGGGAAGGTCATCGGTGAACAATCGGTCAGGTGTGGGACGCGCTGGTGGATCGTCAGCCGCGGTCTCCCTGGGGCCTGTACCTCCACGTGCCGTACTGCGCGACCCGATGCGGCTACTGCGACTTCAACACCTACACGGCCGACGAGCTCGGCCCGGGTGCGAGCCGTGCGGGGTACGCCGACACCCTGGTCGAGGAGATCCGCCTGGCGCGCCGGGCCCTCCCGGACGCCCCCGCGGTATCGACGGTCTTCTTCGGCGGGGGTACTCCGACGCTGATCGGGGCTGATGCGCTGGTGCGCATCCTCTCCGTCGTGCGCACGGAGTTCGGGCTGGAGCCGGGCGCGGAGGTGACGACGGAGGCCAATCCCGATTCCCTCGATCGATCCGGATTGGAGCGGCTGCTTGCGGGTGGATTCACGCGGGTGTCGTTCGGGGTCCAAAGCCTCGCCCCCGGTGTCCTGCGGGTGCTCGACCGGACGCATACACCCGGGCGATCGCTCGAGGTGCTCCGCGATGCTCGCGAGGTCGGCTTCGCGCATGTGAGTGCCGACCTCATCTACGGCACTCCGGGGGAGACCGACAGCGATCTGGCCGAGTCGGTGGAGCGCGTGCTCGAGTCGGGAATCGATCACCTCTCGGCGTACGCCCTCATCGTCGAGCCGGGCACGCGACTCGGGCGACAGGTGGCACGTGGTGAGGTGGTGTCGCCCGACGACGACATCGCGGCCGACCGATACGGCATCGTCGATGCCATCGCGCAGGTCGCAGGGCTGGACTGGTACGAGGTGTCGAACTGGGCGAGGCCCGGCGGCGAATGCCGGCACAACCTCGGGTACTGGCGCGGGCTGGACTGGTGGGGTGCCGGGCCCGGGGCCCACGGGCACCTCTCCGGACTGCGGTGGTGGAACGTGAAGCATCCGGCCGCATACGCCGCCGCCATCCACGGCGCCGAGCTCCCGGTGGCGGAGTACGAGGAGTTGGGATCGCAGGAGCGCCGGGTGGAGCACCTCATGCTGGGCATGCGCCTGCGGGAGGGCCTGCCCGTTGCCGATATCCCCGCCCGGGAGGCCGATGCGCTGTGCGCGGAAGGGCTCCTCGAACTCGAGGAGTCCCTCGTGCGACTGACACCGCGCGGCCGCCTGCTCGCCGACCTCGTGGTGCGCCGCATCACGGACTGAAGTGAATCTGCACCGGGCGGGATCGGCGCGGGCTACTCCCGGAGCGGGCGGCCCTCGGCATCCGTGGTGATCCCCGTGCCCGCGAGGATGAGGATGCCCTCGATGGTCCCCCACAGGCTGCCGATGCCGCAGGTGGCGATCGTCACGAGGATCTGCAGGACGCCGATGCTCGTGTAGCCGAGGTAGAAGCGATGCACGCCGAAGCCGCCAAGGAAGATGCCGAGCAGCCCAGCGGTCATGCGCGACTTGGCCAGGGGGTCGACGTACACGTAGCCGACGGCGTAGCCCGGCGGGGGATATGCGTAGCCGGGGGGAGGTGCGTAGCCGGGAGGTGGGGCGTACCCGGGGGGAGGTTGCGCGTAGCCAGGGGGAGGTGGCGCGTACCCGGGGGGTGGCGGCGCCGCGCCGGCCGGTGGGGGCGTGGTCGGCTCGGGAGTGCCGGGGTCGGGCCCGGGTGCGGGGGGTGTGACGTCGGACATATGTCCTCCTCATCGGCCCTTCGAGGCACATCGGCCCTTCGAGGCACATCGGCCCTTCG
>JAPOJD010000111.1 GCA_029978585.1 Actinomycetota bacterium | reverse complement strand
CGGTGGTTTCCCGCCGCGTGTTGCCGGGACCGCGGTCCGGCCGGCGATACTGAACGGTGGTTCAGGAATCCTGGGTTAGGCCGGCTGGTTGAGCGACCAGGTCTCCCCAGACACCCGCAGGGGGATCCCGGACCTGCCGCGCTCGCCCAGCTTCACGCCGAGGACCTGGTGGAGCTGGATCATGTTGATGTCGAAGCCGAGCCGCGAGGCGGCCATGTAGAGGCGCCAGACCCGAGACGTCGGCACCCCGGCCTCCTCCACGCAGGCGTCCCAGTTGTCCTCGAGGTTCTCGCACCAGTGCTTGAGCGTGAGCGCGTAGTGCTCGCGAAGGTTCTCCTCGTGGCGGACCTCGAAGCCGGCGTCGTTCATCGCGCTGATGATGTGGCCCGGTGAGGCCAGTTCCCCGTCGGGGAAGACGTAGCGGTTGACGAAGCTGCGCCGGTAGTGGGTCGGGTCCGCGCCGTGGGGCCGGGTGATGCAGTGGTTGAGCAGACGCCCCTCCGGGCGCAGGCGGGAGAGCAGGAACCCGAAGTATGCCGGGTAATTCTGCTTGCCGATGTGCTCGGTGAGGCCGATGGAGGAGATCGCATCGAACCCGGTCTCACGGACGTCGCGGTAGTCGCTGAAGCGAATCTGGGCGCGGTCGGAGAGCCCGGCGTCCTCGATGGCTAGCTGACCCCACTCGGCCTGCTGGCGGGACAGCGTGACGCCGATCGCGCTGACGCCGTAGTTCTTCACGGCGTGCAGCACCATGCCGCCCCAGCCACAGCCGACATCGAGCAAGCGCATGCCGGGCTGGAGCCCCAGCTTGCGGCAGACCAGGTCGAACTTGTCCTCCTGTGCGACCTCCAGGCTCGCGTCCTCGCTCGGGAACACGGCACATGTGTAGGCCATGGACGGGCCGAGCACGTAGCGGTAGAAGCGATTGCTCACGTCGTAGTGGTGATGGATGGCCTCGGCATCGCGACCCTTCGAATGCCGTCGTCCGCGCAGTCGGCGCTCCTGCGGCGGGGGCTCGGGGCGCGCGAGGGCAAACGGCGCGAACTCCCGCGCGAGGCGGACCTTGTCGACGAGCGAGATGTGGTCGAGGGGCATGGGGTAGAGCCGGCTTAGGGCGTCGTAGGCACTGCCGTGGATCTCCAGGTCCCCCGACACGTAGGCGCGCGCCAGGCCGAGCTGGTTGGGTGACGACGCGATGTACTGCACGCCGCGGGGGTTGGTGATCTCGAGGACGACGTCTGCCCCGACCGTCCCGATGCTGGATCCGTCATAGGCCCGGAAGCCCACCCCCCGCTCCGGGGGCACGACGGTGGCGAAGGCAGTGGCGAGATCCATGGTTCCTCCTTGCAGCGTGCTGCGTGCTGTTGTTCCTCAGTGCCGGTGCTCGGGCTACCTTCGACGCACGACCTTGTCGTACAGGTCGAGAAGCCGCGAATCGGGATCGTAGACGCTCTTGAGGCGGCGGTACTCCTCGCCTCCGTAAATGGCCCAGAACTCCTCCGGCCCGTAGTACGCCGAGGAGTACAGGGACTTGCGCCAGTCAAGCTCGGTCACCTTGGCCTCGATGAGGCGGTTGATCCGCCCCTCCTCGGGGTCCACCCCTTCGGGGAGCGGCACCGTGGACCAAAAGCCGACGTTGACGTAGGTGACGGCCGGGTCGAACTCATACAGCGGCCACCGCGCGGACGGGTCGCGCTGGCGCAGGGGGCAGACCCATACGGGCTCGATGCCGACCTCGCGATGGAAGAAGTCGAGGAACTCCGGGAGGCGGTCGACGGGCACTTCTATGTCCTGGACCACCTCCTCGCGGGCGGGCTTCCGCCGCAGCCGGGCCGAACGTGAGGAGAACCCGGTGCGCCGGTCCCAGGCGATGAGTTTCCAGTAGAAGTCGCTGCGCTTGCGGCTGTCGGGCCACAGGCGGCGCACGAGCGGCTTCTGCACCCCGAACGCGCGCGAGCACCAGAACCAGTCGGTGTCCCAGCGCCAGATGTAGTCGTGGATCGTCAGCAGGTCCTCGCGCTTGCGCGGGATGGACCGGTAGTAGATGTCCATACTCGTGTAGTCGCTTGGCGTCAGGGCACCACGGTCACTCACCATGCGTCCGAGCGTGAGGTACTGCTGCGTTGCGGAGAAGACGGTGCCGTCGAGGAAGTCGACCGGCTTGCCGTCCCACTCGTGCGTCTCCGTGATCTGCGCGATGGCGTCGGACATGTCGCGCGCCGTGGAGAACGGCACGTGGCGGAGGTGGACGTACGGCTTCACCGGCTCCAGCTGGATCTTCAGCCGCAGGGCGTAGCCGAGGGTGCCGTACGAGTTGGGGAAGCCGTAGAAGAGGTCGCGATGCGGGTCGTCGGGACGGCCGGACACGGTGATCACGCGGCCGTCCCCGGTGAGCACGTCCATCTCGATCACGGATTCGTGGGGGATACCCCACCGGAAGCTGGAGCTCTCGATGCCGAGGCCCGTCACCGCGCCGCCGAGGGTGATCGTCTTCAACTGCGGAACGCACAGAGGCATGAGGTCGTAGGGGAGAGCGGCATCGACGAGATGCTCGTACGTCGTCATGCCGAGTACTTCGGCGGTTCGCGCCAAGGGGTCGACCTCGAGGACGCCGTCGAAATCGGAGACGTCGAGGCCCGGCGTCATCGAAGGGACGCGCTGGCGAAAGAGGTTCGAGGTCTTCTTGGCCAGGCGGATTGGCGCTCCCGCAGGCATGGCCGCGAGTTCACGGCGCAGGCGATCGACGCGAGCGTCGTACTCAGGCCTCCAGGGCGGCGGAACGCTGGCCGCGCCCCCCCGGGAAGGAGCCTGCGCGGTGGCCGACATGCGCGCCAGGGTAGCGGTAGCGGAGGATAGGCGGGTGAGCCAGGAGGTCCTCCAGGCTGGTCCGCCCCAGCAGCCGCGCCCCGTTCCCGCGGGGGCCGCCTGGGCCGTGGGCCTGGCCTTCCTCGCCGTGTTCTGCCTCGCCTCCCTGCTGGGCCTCGTTGAACTCGCGACGCGCAATGCGGAGGCTGCCCGGCTGCTTACGGCGGTCGAGGCATCAGAGGCGGCCATGGTGGTCACTCAGGAGCGTGTGAGCGAGGCCTTCCAGGGCGTGCCCGAGCAGCCCTCGCAGGCCGACGTCGAGGCGCTGCGGGAGGAGCTCTCCGGGATCGCGGCCGAGGGCCAGGCGGCGATCGCGCAGGCGGGGATCGGGGTGACCGAGGTGTCGGTGCTGCCGTGGCATGCGGCGACGCAGGACGCGAAGGCGGCGTACCTCGAGCACAACCAGGCGTGGGTCGACTACCTCGGCGCGGCGACCGAGGACCCGGAGGAGTTCCTACGCCCGCAGCCGGATGTCAACGAGACGTTCGCGGCGGCGCGGCTGCCGCTCTTTGCCGCGGTTCCGCTCCTCGATCTGGTGAACGGTGCAGACCGGATCATCGTGATCTACGACGACGGCGGGGACGAAGCCCCGAGCGGCGGCGGCCAATCCACCTGAGCCGTCAGGCGCAGAGCGTGGCGAGTACGGCGACGTCGGGATCGATGGTCAGGTCCACCCCGACGCGGCTGAGCAACTGCGTCACCGTGCCGTCCGCCTCCGCCTCGACCCAGCCCGCGCGATGATCCAGGCCGAGGTGCGGGACCCCGGGGAGCAGGACGCAGCCCGATGCCACCCCCTCCGACTCCGGGGTGGAGGGCCGCGTCTCGGACGGCGGGTGCAGGACGAGGAGGGCGGCGGGCTGCGGCTCCGCGAACTGGCCGGGGCGCGGGGCGCCCTCGCCGAGCACGGGCCCGGCCGCGGTCACGAGGCCGACGGTGTCCGGCTGGGGTTCGTCGGGGAGTTCCTCGATGGCCCGGAAGACGGTGGTGGTGGGGAGCAGCCCGGGCATCGCGGCGAAGCGCACCGCGATGGCGAGGAACTGCGTCCACTCCCGCGTCGTCGCCGGCCATCGGCCCGAGAGCACGAAGCCCGCAAGGCTGCGGTCCTTGCCCGCGAAGGCCGAGACCTCTATCCCCATGGAGGAAGACTGCGACATCAACCCGTTAGCAGGCAAGAACCCCCGAGTGCTAAGTGTCGTGTCGCGTGTCGAGTCAGGGGCGGCGTTCCTCAACGAAGCAGAAGGGGTTGCCTTCGGGATCGGTGAGGCGGACCCATGAGGCACCGACCTCCTGGATGGGCTCGTCGTCCACCCGTACGGCGCCGAGGGACACGGCACGCGCGGCCTCGGCCGCGATGTCGGGAACGTGGACATCGATGTGCACCCGGGTCTTCGCCGTCATCGGCTCGGGCACGCGCTGGATCACCAGGCGGGGTCCACGGCCCGTCGGGTCGGCGAGCGACCAGTAGAGGCGTTCCGGCTCATCGAATCGGCCCTCGTCCTCGACGACGTATCCGAGGACCTGCGACCAGAAGGCGATCATGCGCGCTGGGTCATTGACGTCCAGCGTGAGTTCGATGTGCATGGCTGGAGGGTAGCCGCGCCGTGTGCGCCGCGCCCTCAGTCCGGGACGTTGAACATCCAGCGCACCCCGAACTGATCGACGAGCGACCCGTAGTGCCCTCCCCAGGGCGCTGGCGCGATCTCCTGCACGTCGGTCGCATTGACATTCAGGTCACGGTGGAGCTGCTGAGCCTGCTCCAGTGAATCAGGCTCAATCGCAATCGACAGGTTGTTGCCGATCGTCAGGCGATGCCCCAGGGACTCGAGCATGTCGGTGCCCATGAGGGTGTGGCATCCCAATATGGGCAGCGCCACGTGCATCACCTTGACCTGGTCCTCCTCGGTGAGCGGCATGCCCGGGATGTCGCCCATCCGATCGAGGGTGGTGAACTCGCCCCCGAAGACCGAACGGTAGAACTCGAATGCCTCCTCGGTGTTGCCCATGAAGTTGAGGTACGTCGACACGCGTGCCATGGCGGAGCCTCCCGTGGTGTTGAACACTGAGCAGGTCAGGCGATGCCCAGTCGCCAGCCGCCGGAGTAGACATTGAGCGATTCCCCGCGCACGAATCCGACCAGGGTGAGCCCGCAGGCGCGGGCGAGGTCCACCGCAAGGGTCGTGGGAGCTGAGACTGCGGCGAGCAGGGGGATACCGGCCATGACCGCCTTGTGCACGAGTTCCGCAGACGCGCGCCCGGATACCTGCAGGGCGTGGCCCCTCAAGGGCAGCCGCCCCTCCTGGAGAGCCCATCCGACGACCTTGTCGACCGCGTTGTGGCGGCCCACGTCCTCGCGCTGGCACATCAGCCGGCCTTCGATGTCGAAGAGCCCGGCGGCGTGGAGGCCGCCGCTTGCGGCGAAGCCGCGCTGGGCCTCGAGAAGGGCCACCGGCTGGCGCAGCACCGCTGCGATATCGAACGTCGTGTCGTCGGAGTCGAGGTTCCAGGTCTTGGTGCGCTGGGTGAGGTCGATGAGGTCCGCGCCGCACACGCCGCACGCGCTCGAGGTCGCGTGCAGACGGGGCTCGACCGCGGGGCGCCCCCGCGTCGTTACCTGGACGATGCGGCGCACCTGCTCGGGGTCATCGTCGACATGCTCGAAGCACTCCTTGGCCTCGGTGATGTCGGCAGTCGAGGTGATGACCCCCTCGGAAACAAGCCAGCCGAGGGCGAGTTCGGTGGCGTGTCCGGGGGTGCGCATCGTCGTGGAGACGGGGATGCCGTCGACCTCGATCTCCAGGGGCTCCTCGATGGCGAGCTGATCGGGTGCGTCGTCCCATGCGCCGTCGCGGAAGCGCGTCACGCGACGGCGTTCCACTGCGGGCACCGAGACTCCCTTCGATGTGCCCAGGGTAAGGGCACGATGTCAGCGATCGTGCGCGGTATGTCAGCGGGGAGCCACGTCAGTGGGGTGGGCCGGCAGTGCCGGCCCACCCCACCCGAGCCCGACTGTCGCCTCGATCAGTCGGGACGCTCGTGCCGCGGCGTAGGAGAACTGTGATGCGGTACTTCAGCAAAGCGATTGACGCGGTCGCATCTGCCCTTGACAATCGTGGCGAGGCGAACAATCGGAGGATCCGTCATGGCGACGTATGAGTACAGCTGTGCCGACCACGGGATGACCGAGGTCATCCTGCCCATGGGCACCGCGCCGCAGTCCGTGGACTGCCCGGACTGCGGGCAGTCGGCGAAACGGGTGTACTCCTCGCCCATGGTGTCCAACGTCGACCAGGGGCGGATGAAGCTGATCGACTCCACTAAAGCCTCGGCGGACACCCCCGACGTCGTGAGCTCGGTGCCCCGTGGCGGGCGTATCAACAGCAAGCCGACTCCCATGGCCCCGCCGGACCCCCGGCTGCAGAAGCTGCCGCGCCCCTGACCCCGACGCGCCCCGTCCCGGGCGTCGTTCCCTTGCCGCCAATATCTTGATTGGCCGCCCGTGGGCCGCGTTTTTCCGCCCGGAAACGCGGCTGGTGGGCGGCCAACCCCAGGTCTCCGCGGCGATCTGCGATCGCGGCGGACGTGCGGCTGGGCGGGAAAGCTGCCCGTGGATGGAGCCCGATGCGCTGCTGCGCCCCGGGAACCCCCGGGGCGCAGCAGCATTGCGGACCTGCATAGACAGGAACTGTCCTACATCGAGTTCCACGGGTAGGGCGCCCAGCTCTTGTGGTCCTTCCACAGCGACATCGGGACCGGCATGCCGCCCGAGACCTGCGGCACGGGGCCGGGGCCGGGGCGGACGTCCATGTCGAAGATCGCCGTCGGGATGTACACCGTGGAGCAGGCGTTCGGGATGTCGACGACACCCGAGAGCCGGCCCTCGATGGGGGCGGTGCCCAGAACCATCAGCGCCTGGATCCGGCTGTAGCCGAACTTCTCCAGGTAGTCGATGGCGTGGAGGCAGGCGCGCTGGTACCCCAGGAACGGATCGAGGTACTTCTGCTCGCCTTCGAGCGTCACCGAGGTGCCGGAGAAGGCCAGCCACTCGCTGTACTGCGGGTCGGTGATGCCCGGCATGAAGATGGCATTCTCGCCGACGCCGTACTTCGCCATGCCGTCCTTGATGACATCGACACCGAGCGTCATGTAGCCGCCCATCTCGATGGCGCCGCAGAACGTGATCTCGCCGTCGCCCTGCGAGAAGTGCAGGTCGCCGAAGGACAGGTTCGCTCCATCCACGAACACCGGGTAGAAGACGCGGGTGCCCTTGGTGAAGTTCTTGATGTCCTGGTTGCCGCCGTTCTCGCGCGGAGGCGCGGTGCGGGCGGCCTCCTTGGATACCCGCTCGAACTCGGCGCCGCTGAGGGAGCCGAGGATGGCGCTATCGGGGTTCGGCGGGAGCGCCAGCGGCGGCACCCGGTCGGGGTCCG
>JAPOJD010000188.1 GCA_029978585.1 Actinomycetota bacterium | reverse complement strand
TCGACTTCGACGACCGGATCGATGCCACCGCAGTCACCAAGGCCCTGCGCGCCAACGGCATCGTCGACACCGAGCCCTACCGCAAGTTGGGACGCAACCAGATGCGCGTGGCCGTCTTCCCCGCGGTCGACCCGGATGACGTCCGACAGCTCACGCGGTCGGTGGACTACGTCGTCTCCGAGCTGGGATGACCTCTCCGGACCGGCACGACGAGGTCGTGCACGCACCGGTCCGCCCGATCCGCGATCGCACCACGCTGCTCGCCTACGCGCAGCTGGGGCTCCTCGGCTGGTTCGTGTACGGCTTCAGCGCGTCCCTCACGCTGCTGCGCGACGACGAGGGACTCACGCGAACGGCGGCCTCGCTCCTCGGCATCTCCCTCGCCCTCGGCGGCCTGGTGGGGAGCATCGTCGGCCCTATGGTCGTGCGGCGCTTCGATCGCGCCACGCTGCTGAGGTGCAGTTCGCTCGGCGTCGCCGCGGGAGCGCTGCTCTACGTCTCGGGCGGTCCGCTGTGGCTGGTGGCGCTGGGCCCGTTCGTGGGCTCCCTGGGCTGCGGATTCGCCGTGGTCGGCGCGAGCGCGTACCTCGAGGCACGCCAGGGGCCCGCAGCCGACGCGGCGCTGGCGGAGGCCAACCTGACGGCCTCGTTCGCGTCGCTCATCGGGACCTTCGCCATCGGCATCGGCGCGACTCTCGTGCTCGGCTGGCGGTCGGGCCTGGTCCTCCTGGCCGTCATCGCGCTGCTGCTCGAGGTCGCCCGGGGCCGACGGACCTCGGCCTTCAACGTCGGTGCGGAACTGGAGAGCCGACGCGATGCGCCGCGAATGCCGCGACTGGTGTGGTGGGCGGTCCTCACCCTCATCCTCCTCACCGGCGTGGAGATCACCCTGCTGCAGTGGGGACCGGACCTGCTGCGCGAGCGCGGTGGCCTCGGTCCGGCGGCCGCATCGACGACGCTGGCTGCCATCGTCACGGGCATGATCGTCGGCCGGCTCATCGGATCGCGCATCGTCGAGCGCGTCTCCTCGGAGTTCGTCTTCGGCGCCTCGATCCTGTTTGCGGCCGCCGCCTTCGCCTACACCTGGCTGGTGACAGGCGCCATCCCCCTCATCATCGGCCTTGTCCTCATCGGGTGCGGCATCGCGATGCACTTCCCCCTGGGCATCGGCCGTGCGATGCGGGCCTCGGCGGGCCAGCCGGATCGCGCCGCGGGCCTCACCAGCGCCGGGGTCGCGATCATGAGCGGGATCGCGCCGTTCGCGCTCGCAGCTCTCGCGGACGCCCTCGACGTGCACATCGCGTTCGGCTTCATGATCCTGTTCTTCGCGGCCAGCTTCGTCCTCCTGCTATGGAAGCGCGTACCCGAGGACACCGCCTCGGGATGATGTGAGGCGCTCGACCTCACCGCCCGGCGGCGTTCAGCGCACGACCGCGGCGATGATGAGGCCCACGACGCAGGCGGCGAGCACCCCGAGGGTGATGAGGCGCCGCGATCGGTGGTCCATCCCCTCACCCTAGGCCGCCCACGCGGTAGCGTCGGGGGCGTGGCCCCGGACCCCGCCCCGTCGGCGATCGACCGGGTGCGCGCGGACCCGCGACTGCGGACCCGGGACGACAGCGGTGTCGCCGCGCTCGTGGTCGGCGGCGTGCTGTGGGTCCTCGCCCTGGTCGTGATGATCGCGGCCGGGCCGTCCATAGCGGAGCGCTACCCGGGGATCGACGTGCCGCAGTGGACCCTGGTGTGCGCCTGCGGGGCCCTCCTCACGATCCCGGGCCTGGCGATCGTCCTGGCGCGCAGATCGCGCATCCGTCGACGGGGCTGACTCGTCAGGAGTGCCCGAGATCGATGACGTCGAATCCCACCTCGTCGGTCACCGGCTCAGGGATCGGAATCGGCGCGGTCTCGACCACCTCGGAGTGGGCACCGCAGCCGAATGCCAGCGACACCACGCACCCGTCAGCGGGCGACATGTCGTGCGCGCAGATGCCGAAGGCCTGACCCAGCGGACCCCCGACGGGGAGGAGGAAGCCGCATGTCGAGCAGGTGAGCGACACCGACTTCGCCATGGTCGAATCCGGACCGCGATCACCGCTCTCCCACCGGTCCGCGGCGAGGTCGCGGCCGAACGCGGACAGCACCCGCACGCGGCCCAGGCCGATCTCCCACTGGCTCGGGGACAGGGGCGAGCGGTCGGCAAGGCCGGACAGGTCATCCTCGCCGGTGTAGCCGGGCACCAGTCGGGTGTCGTCAGGGGCGGTCGGCCAGATCACGCCGACGCCGAGATCTCCAGGCCGCACCCGCTCGCTCCACGGCACCCACTCCGGCGCCACCAGGGCATCCGGCCCGGGGAGCAGGACGACCTCGTCGACGGTCGCGGTCTTCGCGCGCGAGGCCCGGGCGAGCGTGACCGTCCACCGCCAGCCGACGTAGCCGGGATCGAGGCAGGCGAAGGCGTGCGTCACTAGGCGCTCCCCCTCGGATGTGGCACCGAGATGCTCACCGACGGTTCCGCGCGGTGCCTCGCCCTCGGCCGCCGCGCGCGCCAGTTCGACCGCAGCCGCGGCAACGCTGTCGGCTGCGCTCACGAGAGTCCCTCGGCGGGGACGAGTTGGAACAGCCACAGGCCCACGGTCTCCCCGCCCCGGTCAGCGACCACCTGCAGGGGGATGCCCTCCGCCGGGATCTGCTGGAGACCCGGGAACGTGAAGCGGTAGTACGTGGCCGTGAGCGGCTGCTCGGTGAGGCGCTGAGTCCCCACCAGCGGGTACCACCCCGCGTCTGCGACCGCGGGGTCGACGCTGATGCCGACCGTGTTCCCGGGGATCACCGGGATGCGTACGACCCGGTCGCCGGACATGGCACCGGTGATGAGGTCCTGGGCGCAATTCTCCGACGAGAGGGGCTGGCCGTCGAAGGACCAGCACAGCGCCTCGCGGTACGCACTGGTCGTGCCGGAGAAGACGCTGATGCCAGGGGCCGGCTTCTCGCAGGCGGCAAGCCCGGCAGCGGAAGCAGCGGCGACCGCGGCCACGAGGGCCGCGCGTGCGAGGGAGGACGGAAGGCGCATGATCCGCCTCAGACGTCGAAGTCGTCGGCGACGGCCCGCAGCACGGCGGCAAGCTTGCGTGAGTGCTCGTCGGTGGGGTAGCGGCCGCGACGCAATTGGTTGGAGGCGCTGTCCATGAGCTTGATGAGGTCTTCGACGATGACCGCCATATCCTCGGCCGGCTTACGGCCCGCCTTCACGATGGAGGCGGGCTGCTCGAGGATCGTCACGGTGAGCGCCTGCTTGCCGCGCTTGCCGTCGACGATGCCGAACTCCACCCGCGCCCCCTGCTTGAGTGAGGTGACGCCAGCAGGCAGCGCGGAGGCATGGACGAAGACGTCCTCGCCGTCGTCCGTGGCAAGGAAGCCGAAGCCCTTGTCCACGTCGTACCACCTGACCTTGCCGG
>JAPOJD010000229.1 GCA_029978585.1 Actinomycetota bacterium | reverse complement strand
CTCGCCAGACCGGGCACCACGCTCGTCGACGCGGCGACCGCGCGGGAGGTGGCCAACCTGGCGGAGTTCAGCCTGCGGCAGATGGCCCCTCGCCGGGTGCGCGGCGTCGGCATCGTCCGCTCGTTCTCGCTAGCCGCCGACAAGCCGCGAAATCCAGGCCCGAAACGCGGCTGGCGGGCGGCTATCGAAGAGGGGCGAAGGTCAGATGGGGGTGACCGCGTCGCGCTCGGCGAGCTCCTGGTCGGCGGGATTGTCGGGGACCTCGGGGAAGACCCACCGGCGGTAGGACCAGAAGCGGAACAGCGTGCCGAGCGCAAGGCCGATGACGTTCGCGCTGATGTTGTCTGCCAGGGCACTGGTGAGCCCCAGCGCGTAGTGGCTGAACCACAGGCAGGTGAGCGCGATGAGCATGCCCACGCCGTTCAGGACGAAGAAGAGGAGGTACTCGCGGCCCATGTTCGTCCGGCCACGGTGGCGGAAGGTCCAATATCGGTTGCCGAAGTACGCCACGGTGGTGGCAACGATCACGCTGATGGCCTTGGCCGTGAGGGGCTTGTCGTACATCGGGCCCTCGCCCCCCGCAAAGCGCAGGATGTTGAACAGGCTGATGTCCACGACGAGGGCGATCATCCCGACGACCCCGAACTTGGCGATCTCGCGCACGAGCGTGCTCAGCGAGTCGCGAAGGCGATCGATCCACGAGCTCGCCGCGCCCGACACTGCGGCGCGTTCGGATCGGGTCTGGGACACAGGCGCAGTCTAGTGCGCCGGGGACCTCCACTCCCGGTCAGCCGCCGGTCACTCGTAGGGTCATCCTGTGAACCCGGTCACGGTCGCCCAGGCTGATGTGGCGCCGTCGGACCGAGCGGGTGCGGCGGTGGGCGTGGGGATGGTCGGCGGCGGTCAGCTCTCCCGCATGACCGCGGCTCCGGCCGCTGCCCTGGGCGTGCCCTTCCGCGTGCTGGCCGCTTCCCCCGAAGACTCGGCCGCGCAGGTCGTCGCCGATGTCGTACTGGGATCACACGACTCCCTGGCGGACCTCCGGCGCCTCGCGGAGGGCTGCGCGGTGATCACATTCGATCACGAGCACGTCCCGCCCGATCACCTTCGCGCGCTGGAGGGTGCCGGGATCGCCGTACGCCCGGGATCGGCGGCACTCGTGCACGCGCAGGACAAGGTCGCGATGCGGGAGGCGATGCAGCAGATCGGCGTGCCCGCTCCGCGATTCAGCGTCCTCGATCCCGCGACGCCCGAGACGCTGTCAGCCGCGGGGGAGTATCTCGGCTGGCCGATGGTGCTCAAGGTGTCCCGCGGTGGCTACGACGGGCGGGGCGTATGGGTCGTCGACGATGCCGATGAGGCCGCAGGAATCGTGGCCTCCACACCACTGGTCCCCGGTGCGCGCTGGCTCGCCGAGGAGCGGGTGGACTTCGCCCGCGAACTGTCGGCGCAGGTGGCCCGCGCGCCGTCGGGACAGGCGGTCGCCTACCCGGTCGTGCGCACTGTCCAGGTCGACGGAATGTGCTCGGAGGTCGTCGCACCCTGCCCCGATCTTGCCGATGAGCGCGCCATGGAAGCCCAGGGGATAGCCCTGCGCATCGCGGGGGAGCTCGGGGTCGCGGGGATGCTCGCCGTCGAGATGTTCGACACCGGAAGCGCGCTGCTCGTCAACGAACTCGCGATGCGCCCGCACAACTCCGGGCACTGGACCATCGACGGTGCCGTCACCAGCCAGTTCGAGAACCACCTGCGCGCCGTCCTCGACCTCCCGCTGGGGGACCCGCATCCGGTGGCCCCCTTCGCCGTGATGGTCAATGTCGTAGGCCCCCGCGACGCTGACACGCTGCCCCCGCTCCAGGACGCCTACCGGCACGTCCTGGCCCGCGACCCGGGGCTGAAGGTGCACCTGTACGGCAAGGATCCGCGCCCCGCCCGCAAACTGGGCCACGTGACCGTCGTGGGACACGACCTCGAGGACCTGCTCCGGCGCGCGCACCACGCCGCGGACTACCTGATGGGAGTAGTCGATGAGTGATCGTGTCCCTCGCGTCGGGATCATCATGGGCAGCGACTCCGACTGGCCTGTCATGGAGGGGGCGGCTCGCGCCCTCGACGAGTTCGACGTCCCCTACGAGGCCGATGTCGTGTCCGCGCACCGCATGCCTCGAGAGATGGTCGAGTACGCCGAATCCGCGGCCTCGCGCGGCCTTGGAGTTGTCATCGCAGGTGCCGGAGGCGCCGCGCACCTCCCCGGGATGGTGGCGTCACTGACGCCCCTCCCCGTGATCGGCGTACCCATTCCGCTG
>JAPOJD010000169.1 GCA_029978585.1 Actinomycetota bacterium | reverse complement strand
TGCCGTGTCGATGGTCATCAGCGTGGCGCCCGTGTCCTCGTGCACCTTGAAGCCGCACACGTGGGCATCGACCTGCTCCTCCAGCACGCTGCGGCTTGATGATGAGGCGCGGCCCAGCAGGCCGACGTTGAGCGGTACGCCGGCCAGTGCCTCGCGGGCGACCCCGAGGAACCACGGGGACCCGATGCCGACCCCCCAGACGGGTCCCGCTTCCTGGGCGAGCACCGTCGTGACTCCCGAGGAGATCTCCGCCTCGAAGACCCGCGGGGCCATGGCGTGCACGTGGGTGTCGATGCCTCCCGGCGTGGCGATGAGGCCATCGGCATCGATGACGACGGTTCCCGAGCCCACGATGACATCCACGTCGTCGGAGACTGCTGGATTGCCCGCGCGGCCGATTCCGCTGATGCGGCCCTCGCGAATGCCGATCGACGCCACGCGGATGCCGTCGACAGGGTCCATGACGATGACATTGGTGAGCACGACGTCGCAGGACTCGGCCACGCGCACAGGCGCCAGGCCGATCCCGTCGCGTCCCGTCTTGCCGAAGCCGACGTGGAACTCGTCGCCGGCGTCGTTCACCCGATCGGGGATGCGCAGGCGGAGTCCGGAACCTCCCAGCACGAGCACGTCACCCGGGCGGGGACCGTAGGAGCTCATGACCGCGCCCGCCGCTCGTCGACGATCCGGGCCACGGCTTGCTCGGCCGCCGCAAGGTCGTTGAGAGGCGCCCCGTCCACCATGTCCAGGTAGCCGCATCGGCGCAGCGCCTCGATCGCCGCGTCACGCACGCCTGGGTCATCGACCGGACCGTTGACCAGGCCCGTGTTGCCGACGACGACCCGGTCGCCGCGCAGGCGCGTCGTGGGCACCGTCACGGTCGCACCTGCCTCGATCCACACGGTCGCGCCCGCCGGGATGGCCAGACGGCGACCGAACGCGGCTGCGCGGTCCAGCCTCAGTCGCGGATTGACCTCCGCGAGATGGATGTGCGAGCTCAGCGCGATGGCCGTCGCGGACTCGTTGGAGATGTCGAGACCGAGGTCACCATGAGGTGCTGGCGAGGGCTCTTCGGCCTCAACCCCGACGTTGAGGGGATCGGTGACCACCACGAGCCGTGTGCCGTCGTCGAATCGGGCCTCCACGCGGACGTCGGGCAGCAGCTCCGGCACCTCGGGGAGCACATCATCGACACTCAACACGTGTCGGGCACGCTCGCGCACGGCGGGCAGGTCCAGGCCGTCGCGTGCCATCTCGCAGACGGCGTCGGCGATGAGCGCTGTCGCCTCGGGCACGTTGAGTCGCAGTCCGCGCTCGCGTCGCGCCCGGGCCAGTTGGCCCTGGAGGTAGAGCAGCAGCCGGTCGGACTCGCCTGGCGTGAGCGCCACCTCAGCCGCCGAAGGTGCGTCGTCCGCGGTACCACGTCCCCCGCACGGGGATCGCGCCGATCGTCATGGGATCCACCGCACGCGGGTCCTGGGCGAGCCACACGAGGTCGGCGACGGCGCCGGGACGCACGTAGCCGGCATCCGAGCGGCCGGCCTGGAAGGCGACGCCGCTGGTGTAGGCGGCTAGTGCCGCATCGACGCTCACCCGCTCCTCGGGCATCCAGGACGGACCCTCCGGGGTCATCTGGCGGGTCACCGCGACCTGGACGCCCTCGAGGGGTGCGTACGTCGTCACGGGCCAGTCGCTGCCGAAGGAGATGACGGCTCCGCGATCCGCCAGGGTCGCGGTCTGGAACTGTCGATGCGTGCGCTCAGGACCCAATCGAGGCTCGGTGAGCTCGGACTGCCACGAGTCGAACTTCGACCAGTAGGGCTCGAAGTTGGCGATGACGCCGAGCTCGGCGAAGCGATCGAGGTCTGCGGGATCGACGAGCTGGGTGTGCACGATCACCCAGCGGCGATCGCGCGGGGGATTGACCTTGGCCGTGTGCTCCGCCGCGTCGAGCGACATGCGCACGCCGAAGTCACCGATGGCATGCATGTGGGCGGTGAAGCCGAGGGCGTCGATGGCGGCGACGGCCAGCTTCATCTCCTCGGGGTCCCAGTTGGGCAGTCCCTTGGAGTGGGGGCAGTCGCAGAAGGGCTCGAGCATGGCGCTCGTGCCCGATTCGATGACGCCATCGGCGAAGAACTTGACGGTGTGGCCGGTGACCTGGCCGTGCCCCTCCGCGATGATCCGCGCGCGGGACTCCTCGAATCCGGTGAGCTGGTCGCGCCAGGAGTTGGGATCAGCCCAGAGGGCGAGATCGACCTGCTGGTCCAGCGCTCCGGCAGCTCGTGCGGCCAGCCAGGCGCCCACCATGTCGGGCTCCACCCAGGCGTCCTGGATCCACGTGATGCCGGCCGTGGCGAAGGAGCGGGAGGCGTAGGACAGGGCATCGAGCTGGGTCTGCGCGGGCACCGGGGGGAGCAGGTTGTAGACGGGACGCCAGGCGCCCCACTCGCGCAGTGTGCCGGTGGGCACGCCACCCTCTCCGATCACGATCTCGCCGTCATGCGGCTGGTCCACGCCGACGCCGTACCCCACGCGGCGCAGTGCCTCCGAATTGACCCACACCGTGTGGTAGTCCGTGGCGCGCAGGACGACGGGGCGGTCAGGCACCTCGGCATCGAGCCACTCCGCGAGGAAGATTCCCTCGGGAGCCAGCGTGTGATCGAAGCCCTCGCCGCGGACCCACTCCGCCTCGGGGTGCGCCCGTGCCCAAGCGCCGACCGAGGCAACGATCTCCTGGGGGCTCGACATATCGCGCACGGGCGCGAACTGCTGCTCGAGGCCGCCAAACATCGGGTGCACGTGGCCGTCGCCGAAGGCCGCGAGGACGAATTCCCCGCTGGCGTCGACGACCTCATCGGCGTCGGCCTCACGGGCCGTGCGACCCAGGGCGACGATTCGGTCGTCCTTCATGAGGACCGCGTCGGTTGTCGCGATCTCACCGGAGGGCAGACGGTGACCGGTCCACACCGTCGCGTTGTCGATACGTGTCGTTGCCATGTGCCCTCCCGGTGAGAAGGGGGCGGCCGGCAGTGCCGGCCGCCCCCTGTCGTCCTACTTCTTGAAGTTGGTCCAGACCTGGTCGTAGAGGTCGATGGCCTCCACGGGGCAGCCGGGTGTCGGCTGCGCCAGCGCCTTGAACTCCTCGGGGATGACCACGGCGGGATTGGCGCCGAGCTCGGCGGTCATGTACTCCGACGATCCGGTGATGCCGTTGTCGTAGCCCACGAAGTTCGTAGCCTCACCGATGTTGGCAGGATCCATCATCCAGTTGATGAAGATCTTCGCGTTGTCGACATTCTGCGCGCCGACGGGCACGGCGAAGTTGTCCGACCAGAGGTTGATGCCTTCGGCCGGGTAGACGTACTGAAGGTTCGGATTGTCCGCCTGGGCGCGCGTGAAGGCGCCGTTCCACATCATGTGCATGATCTGCTCGCCGGACGCCATGCTACCGATGACGCCGTCCGAGTTGATCGCCGCGACACCGGGCTTCCAGTTGGCGAGAAGCTCCTCCACCTTGACGTAGTCGTCACGGTTCGTCGAGCAGGGCTGGGAGCCCACGGCGCGCAGGGCGGCGTGGATCACCTCGACCTGGTCGTTGAGGGTGCCGATCTTGCCCGCGGCGGGGCTGTCGGCATCGAAGAAGTCGGCCCATGAGGTGATCTCGACGCCCGTCTTCGTGGGGTCGTAGGCGATGCCCGTGGTGCCGTACATGTACGGAGCCGAGTACTTGCGGCCCGGATCGAAGTAGACATCCATGAACTCGGGCTTGATGTACTGGCCGTTGGGGAACGAGGCCGGATCGACCTCCTGGAGGAGGCCGAGTTCGATCATCTGGGCCACCATGTAGTCGCTCGGCACTATGACGTCGTAGTTGGCGCCGCCGGCCTGCAGCTTGGCGAGCATCGTCTCGTTGGAGTCGAAGTTGTCGAGATTGACGGTGATGCCCGTCTCGGACTCGAAGCGATCCAGCAACTCGGGCGAGATGTAATCCGTCCAGTTGTAGAGATTGAGCTC
>JAPOJD010000236.1 GCA_029978585.1 Actinomycetota bacterium | reverse complement strand
GACCCGCCAGTGCTCGATGCGCGGCGTAGGCCATCCAGAGCAGAGGAGGAAGGCGCTAGCGCCGCGATCGACCAGCGCCCGGAACATCTCGGGGAAGCGTAGGTCGTAGCAGGTCGCGAGGCCTGTGGGGCCGAGCGGAGTGTCGACCACGACCAGATCCGAGCCCTCGGACATCAAAGTGCGCTCTCCCTCCGCGAAGCCGAAGAGGTGCCTCTTGCGGTAGGTCGCGACGACGCCGCCGTCCGGGCCGATGAGGACGGCCGTGTTGTACGTCGACCCGTCCTGCGCTCGCTCGGCGAACGATCCCGCGTGCACCCAGGTCGACGACTCGGCGGCCATCCCCCGGATCGTGTCCAGCAGCGGGGAGGTGAGGGGGGCGGCCACTTCGCGGGCGACCGCGAGGTCGAAGGCGCCGGAGAGCCAGAGTTCGGGCAGGACGACGAGATCCGCATCCGGGAGGGCGTCGCCGAGAAGTCCGACCACTCGATCGGCGCGCGCGGACGGCGCCTCGTCGGCGTCTGAGGATGCCTGAACCAGGGCGACGCTCGTCACGGCACGAACCCTACGCGGTTCGGACGGCGGCCCGCGAATGTGATGTCGACCGCAGGCCTAAGCCGAGGGCATGCCGGCTGACTCGAGGTCGGTGAATCCACCGTCGAGGTCGTAGACGTGCGGGTAGCCCAAGGTGTTCATCTCGGCTGTCGCGACAGCCGAGCGGTTGCCGCTGCGGCAGTACACGGCATAGGTGGCCGCCGGGTCGAGTTCGGCGATGCGCTGGGCGAAGTCGGCAAACTCCACGGGAATGTTGAGGGCACCCTCGACATGGCCTGAGGCGAACTCCTCCGGTGTGCGCACGTCGATGACCACCGTGCCCGGGCTGAGGGCCACCGCCATCCACGTCGGCACGTCGACGCGCACCGGGGCCTGGGGCTGGGAGGCGGGAGCCGCGGGGGCCGGGGCGGTCGACGTGCCCCCCGCGCATGCGCCGATTCCGGGAGCCGCCAGGAGGGCCAGCGCCACGAGGAGGGCAGGGATGGGCCGCGTCCACATACCCCCCAGGGTATCACTCTGGGGCGCGGGAGCGGCGGTCGAGAGCAGAAAGCCGCTCGTTGTAGGCCGCGAGTTCAGCATCGCCGTCGCGGTCGGCCTGGCGATCGTGCCGTCGGGCCTCGCGCTCGTCGCTGCGCGCCCACTGCAGCGCCACCATGATGACCATGAAGAGCATGGGGATCTCGCTGATGCCCCACGCGACCTGGCCGCCGTAGCGGGTGTCCGCCAGCGGATCGACCACCCAGTCCGGTCGCACGACGCCGTACCACTCCTGGGCTAGCGGCGTGCTCCCCATCATGACGATGACGGCGAAGAAGCCGTGCACGCCGACCATCAGCAGGATGAGCCCGAACTTGGCCCAGTAGGGGATGGGCTTGGGCACGGGGTCGACGCCCATGACGACCCAGGCGAAGAGGTAGCCCGAACCGATGAAATGGATCTGCATGGCCACGTGACCGATGTGGCTCCCCATGAACCACGACAGCGCCGGGGTGAAGTACAGGGCGAACATGCTCGCGCTGAACAGGATGAACACGAATGCCGGATTGGTGAAGACTCGCGCGATGGGCGAGTGGAGTCCCCACACGATCCACTCCCGCAGTCCCCACCGCGGACCCTTGGTGGCGGGTAGGGCCCGGAGTGCGAGCGTGAACGGCCCGCCCAGGACCAGCAGCATCGGCGCCAGCATGGCGAGGGTCATGTGCTGCACCATGTGCAGGCCGAGCGAGACCTGGGAGTAGGCCGCGATGCCGGCGTTGGTGGCCCAGATGAGGACGCAGACCCCGGCGAGCCACGCGAGGGTTCGGCCCCAGGGCCAGCGGTCGCCGCGGGCCAGAAGGGTGACGACACCCGCGATGTAGAGCGCTGCGAGGGCGATGCCTCCAACGAGGAAGAGCGGTTCCAGGCGGAATCCGAGCGCGACGCCAGCCAGGTCCGGGGGCGCAGGGTATGGGAATCCGAGAAGTGATTGCCCGTAGCTCGGCAACGCTGACTCGATGCGCGGGTAGGGGCTGACGGCGAGTGCGACGCCGACCCCGAAGGCCGCAACGATGAGGACGATCTCCATAGTCGCGAGGCCCAGG
>JAPOJD010000122.1 GCA_029978585.1 Actinomycetota bacterium | reverse complement strand
GGGAAGGCCACCCACTGCCCGTCGATGAGGGCGATGCGCACCCCGCCGATCGGGCCGGAGAAGGGCAGGCCGGCAAGCTGGGTGGACGCGGACGCCGCGTTGATGGCGAGCACGTCGTACAGGTCATCCGGGTTGAGCGCGAGAACTGTGACCACGACCTGGACCTCATTGCGCAGGCCCTTGACGAACGAGGGACGCAGCGGGCGGTCGATGAGGCGGCAGGCGAGGATCGCGTCCTCGGTGGGCCGGCCTTCGCGGCGGAAGAAGGACCCGGGGATGCGCCCCGCGGCGTACATGCGCTCTTCGACGTCCACCGTGAGCGGGAAGAAATCGAACTGCTCCTTGGGCTGCTTCGACGCCGTCGTGGCGCTCAGCACCATCGTGTCGTCGTCGAGGAATGCCGCGACGCTGCCGCCGGCCTGGCGGGCCAGGCGTCCGGTCTCGAAGCGGATTGTGCGGGTACCGAATGCGCCGTTATCGATCACGGCCTCGGTCGTGGTGACAGAACCCTCCACGGGTCCCTCCTTCATGGGGTTGCCGGGCACCAGCCCGGTGGTCCCCGCCGGCTCGACGTGTCGTCGGATCTCCCGGACCGCATCGGGCGGGCCAGGAACGAGCCGGTCTTCGATCGAGGCATCCGGGGCAGGCCCGGATGCCACTACCGAGGACCGACTTCTCGTCGGCGGTGGACTTGTCTGAGGCGACTATTCAGTTGTGCGGGCGACTATCGGCGGATGCCGAGGCGCTCGATGATGGCGCGGTAGCGCTCGATGTCGGTCCGCTGCAGGTACTGCAGCAGGCGGCGGCGCTGCCCGACGAGGATGAGCAGGCCCCGGCGCGAGTGGTGGTCGTGCTTGTGCGCCTTGAGGTGCTCGGTAAGGTCGCTGATACGGCGGGACAGGAGGGCAATCTGCACCTCCGGGCTCCCGGTGTCCTGCGGCGAGGAGCCGTACTCCGCGATGATCTGCTGCTTGGTGGCAGTGTCGAGGGCCACGTGGTCCATCCCTTCGGGCGCGACGCGGGCCGTCCGGCTCGGCCGAGGCCCACCGGGCGATCCGGGACGCGGACGTTCCGCATCCGACACGAATCCCGGGGCGCCCGCCCCGGAACCGTCGCCCTCAGGGTATCAGTCTGCGTACAGGGCCCGCTCGGCAGCCGCGACGTCCTGCGCCATCTGGGAGACGAGCGCGGCCACCGACTCGAAGACCTCCTGGCCGCGCAGCCATGCGACGAAGTCCACGCTGGCCGGTGCGTCGTACAGGCTGAGGTCGTCCCTTCCGATCGCGTAGGCCTCCACACGGCGTTCACGCCCATCGAACTGAGGGTTGGTCCCGACCGAGATCGCCGCCGGATGCCGCAACCCGCCCGCGATCAGGTAGCCCGCGTAGACGCCATCGGGAGGGACCGCCATCCGGGGGTCGACCTCGACGTTCGCCGTGGGGTATCCCAGCTCGCGGCCACGGGCATCGCCCCTGCGGACGACCCCGTCGAGGCGGTGCGGACGGCCGAGGACCTCTGCGGCTGCGCGCATGTCTCCCTCCGCGATGCAGGCGCGGGCGTACGACGACGACCAGGGCACCCCCGCCTCCTCCCCCGCGAGGTCCACCACGTCCACCTCGAAGCCCAGGTCGTCCCCCAGCGCGGCCAGGATCTCCGTGTTGCCGGCGGCCCCCTTGCCGAACCTGAAGTTGGAGCCGACCACGACGACGTCGGCACCCACCTGCTCCCGCAGGAGCCGGGCGAAGTCCGCCGGTGGCTGGGCCGCGAATTCGGTCGTGAACGGCAGGACCACGACCTCGTCGGCTCCCGCCTCGCGCAGCAGCTCCGACCGCCGCGGGAACCCGGTGAGCAGCGCAGGCTCGTGACCCGGCCTCAGCACGGCGATGGGATGGGGATCGAAGGTGACCGCGACGACGGTTCCCTCGGCCCCCGCGCGAGCCCGGGCCGCCGCGATGACGGCGTGGTGTCCGCGATGGACGCCGTCGAAGTTGCCCAGGATCGCGACGCGCACGCGTGAAGCCTGCCATGGCCCCGCTCGTGGGAGGATGAGGCCTCCCGGGCCGATGGCCCCGTGAACCCGGGAACAGGAGACCTCGTGGCGAAGCGGCTGCTGCTGCACATCGGCACCCAGAAGTCGGGTACGACGTACCTGCAGCGCGTCCTGGCCCGGCTGTCGGGACCCCTCAAGCGCCAGGACGTCCTCTACCCCGTACGCCTGCATGGCCGGCGCGAGGTCTACAACCACGAGGCCGCGGCATACGGACTGCTGGGAACGGCCTCGTTCCCGTGGGTGCCCGCGGACAAGGCACGCGCGCAGCAGGGTGCGTGGGAGGGTCTCGTGCGCAAGGTGTCGCGCTGGGAGGGCACCGCCATCGTGTCCGGCGAGGCCTTCTCCGTGATCGAGCCGGACGCGGCGAGGCGCCTCGTCGATGCCCTCGGCGTGGAGGACACGCGCATCATCATCACAGCGCGCGACCTCGGCCGCGTCCTGCCGAGTTCCTGGCAGCAGCACATCCGCAATGGGCGCAGTACGACGTTCCCGACGTACCTGTCGCAGCAGGCCGAGCGTCGCGGGCAGGGCACCATCGAGGAATGCGCGCAGCGGTGGGACACCGACCCCGAGCAGACCTTCTGGCGCGCCTACGCCATCGGCTCGCTCGTCTCCCGGTGGTCCCCGCTCGGCACCTCGGTCACCGTGGTCGGCGTGCCCCGGCGCGGAGCATCGCCTGACGAGCTGTGGCACCGCTTCGCCGACGCGCTCGACCTCGGGGACGCGCTGCCGAAGACACCGCCGGCGATCGATGACCTCGCCGCAAATGTCGGTCTCACCGAACCCGAGGTGCTCGTGCTCGCTGCCCTCAACCGCGAAGGAGACCGCCAGGATGCCGACGACCGGCAGATGCGGCAACTGCGCGGCCGCATCATCCGCGAGGGATTCGCGCCGAGGCCCGAGCGCGGCAGTCCCGTCCGGATGCCGCGCACATGGCATGAGCGCGTGGCCGCATGGGCTCGACAGGACGTGGATCTGCTGAAGTCGACACCGGCCATGCTCGTCGGGGAGGAGGGCGACCTGCTCGTCGACCCCGACGCCGAGGTGTCGGATGGGCCGGACCCCGACGAGGTCGCCCGGGCCTCCGCCGCCGCCCTCGCCTGCCTCGCTGGCCTCTCCTCCCGCTGAGACCCCATCCCGCCGCCGTAGGATGCGGACGTGCTACTCCTCGTCTGCGGAATGCATCGGTCCGGGTCCACCCTCGTCTGGCAGATCGCGCGCAGCCTGCTCGACGGCACTCCGGGGCTGCGCAACCCCCGCGGGGTTCCCGTCGCGGAGTACGCGCCGGCCGCGGCCGACCCCAGCGACCTACTCATGGCCAAGGTGCACTTCCGGCCCTCCCTGGACCGGGCGGCGTTCCCGCAGGAGGGCGCCCGCTACCTCTACACCTACCGCGACCCCCGCGACGTCGTGGCCTCCCTCTACCGCAAGGGTCGCGCCAAGCCCGGCGACCCCGAGCGTGGTGCTCGCAATAGCCGGCTCATCGTGCGGCGCGAGCTTCGCGGCGACGAGTTCTGGACCTCGCGCAAGGACGTGTGGATCGGCCGGTACGAGGACTTCCGCGATGATGTCCCCGGTCTGGTTCGGGCGCTGGCGGCGTACCTCGGCATCGAGGTCGACGAGGCCCGGGTCGCTGAGATCGTCGCCGATGTCGACCTGGCGGCCCAGGCGGAGCGTGCGCGGACGGCCAAGGAGCAGGGGGTCGACGACGACCTGCGCGTCACGTCGAATCACATCACCGACGGGCGGGAGGGCGCCTGGCGCGACACCCTCACCTCCGATGAGCTCGTCGCCATCGAGGCCGAGGGCGCTCGCTGGCTCGTGGAGCACGGATATGCGGTCGAGACCCAGGTGGGGCGACGTCGCACCCGTGACCTCACCGGGGCCGTCCCGGCCGCGAAGCCCTCCGGACCCCGCCGCGCCCCGGCCGGCCCGACAGCGAAGCCGGTGCCCGTGGCCGGCAGGCCGTCCCACGCCCGGCCGGGTGGGCGTGCCGCCGCCAAGCCAGCCGCGCCGCAGCGTGCCGCCCGCGGCGCTCACCGGGCGCCTGCACCTGAGGCCATCGCAGCGCCACCGGAGATCACCGTGCCGGTGCTGGCCGCGGCTGCGTTCGGGGCGGCGGGCCTCCTCGCCCGCCATCGCAATCCCGGGGCCGCCGGCCTGCTGTGGGGCGCCGCGGTGGCCTGCGTCGCCGTCGGGGCCTTCCGGATGGGCCGCGATGCGGTCGCTCCCGGCGAGGTCGTCGCCGGGATCAGTGCGCTGGCCCGCCAGGCGCGCCGCGCGCGCCCGCAGCGGCCCAGTCTTCGAGTTGCCTGACGAAGCGGTCCCCATCGCGCTCCCAGTTCGCATGCGCCAACACCCAGGCGCGGCCTGAGGACGCCATCTCCTGCCGTCGCACATCGTCGTCGTTGAGCATGCGTACAGCGTCGGCCGCGGCCGGAGCGTCGCCGAACGGGACGATGATGCCGCCGCCGCTGTCCTCGGCAAGGCGGCGGGCCAGGGGAAGCGGCGTCGACACGTAGGGGACTCCGCGGGCGAGGTACTCGTAGAGCTTCGTGGGCATCGAGTGACGGTAATTCGGCTCGTCGTGAAGGAGCGCGAGTCCCGCGCAGGCACCCTCCACGCGGGCCAACGCCGCGTCGTTGGGGAGATAGCCGAGCCACTCGATCCAGCCCGCCGATGCTGCCGCGCTGAGCCTCTCGGCCACGGGAGAGCGCGCTGCGCCGATGACCTCGACGACGATGTCAGGGGCCAGCATCCGGCCCACCTCGATGATCTCCTCGGCCCCTCGTGCCACCGAGAGGTCGCCGACGTAGACCGCGCGGCCCCGGGCGGTGGGCAACACCTGGGAAGGGACGACCGGGGAGTTGGGGACGAGCACCGGATCCGCCTCCGGGAAGCGGGCCGCGTACGCCTCCTCGGCGATCAGGAGCCGATAGCGCCGCGCCGCGAAGGCCTCGGCGGAGTCGACGCCGCGGGCAGCAACGGGTCGAAGCGCGGCCGGGAGCCACGGCTTCATCCCGAGAGCGGCGCCGGTGTCCTCGTGGACGTCCCACACGATGCACGGATGCTTCAGGCCCGCAGCCGCCATCATGGCCTCCGGCCCGTGCACGAGTACGACATCGTGACCCGCCGCCTGCCGCCGCATGACACGACGAGCGGCGCGGAACGCCGCGGCCCGGTGACGCCCATGCGCGCGCGGCACGTCGATGGGTCGCACGCCCGCCGGAGGCGTGACGCCGGTGTCGTGGAACGGGGCGGCGTAGGTGACCTGATGCCCCGCCGCGAGCAGTGCGCCGATCTCCCGGGCGCACACCCGGGCATCGAGGGGGTGCTGGACGGTGGCGACGACGAGGACACGCACGGGGCGGTCCCTACGCCCGCCGACGCCGTCGGCGGGCGCGCTGGGCGTCGTCGGACCCTGCCTCGGGAGGCGGACGACGTCGGCCCCTTCCCGACTCGGGAGCCTCCTCGACGCCTCGCGAATGGCGCTCCCGGCGCTTGCGGCGGCGCTCGCGCTTGGCCTTCTTCGACTTCAGCCCGAACCGTTCCTCGTAGGCCGGAACCACGTCGTCCGGCGGCCCGTCGGCGATGATGCGCCCCTCATCGAGCCACAGCACCCGGTCGCACGTCGAACGAATGGCCCCCATGGAGTGGCTCACGAGGAAGATCGTGTCCGCCTCGTCCCGCAGGGCCCGGATGCGCTCGCCGCTGCGCTTCACGAACTCGCCGTCGCCCGTGGCGAGAGCCTCGTCGATGAGGAGGATCTCGTGGCTCACCGACGATGCGATGGCGAACTTCAGCCGTGCGCTCATGCCCGATGAGTACGTCTTCATGGGCATGTTGATCGCCGAGCCGATGCCGCTGAACTCCACGATGCCGTCGTACTTCTCCCGGATCTCCTCAGGGGTGAGGCCGAGCGCCAGCAGGCCGAGTTCGACATTGCGCGACCCCGGAAGCGCCTGCATCAATGCCGAACTCACCCCCAGCATCGTGGGCTGACCGTCGGCGTACACGGCGCCGGTGGTCGCCGGCAACAGGCCCGCGATCGCCTGCATCAGCGTGGACTTCCCGGCACCGTTCTTGCCGATGACGCCGATCGCCTCGCCCTGGTGCGCGACGAAGGAAACCCCCCTGAGCGCGTGGATCTCGCGCTTCACCGCGAGCGGGCGGCGGCGCTTCAGGCGGTCCCACATGCGCTGGCGCCCCGGGGAGCCCTGGTCCGGCATCGTCCAGACCCGGTACACGATGTGAAGGTCGTCGACCACCACCTTGATCGGTGCCTCGGCGGTCGCGGGCGCCTCAGCCGCGGCCATACCGGTCCTCCGCGCGCCAGAAGAACCACAGCCCGAAGGGCAGCATGAAGACCGCCCACGCGATGGCCAGATACCAGTTGGTGATCCCGCCCGGGGAGAAGTACGAGTCCATCAGCGCATCGCGCATGCAGTTGAGGTACACGGTGCCGGGGTTGATCTCGATGAGGAAAGTCGCCCACGGCGGCATGCCGAGCCGCGACAGCCGGTCCGCGATAGGGATCATGACGCCGGACATGTATCCCCAGATGCGCAGGAGG
>JAPOJD010000081.1 GCA_029978585.1 Actinomycetota bacterium | reverse complement strand
TACCCTGGTGGCGTGATCCGCCGCCTTGCCCTGATCTCGCTCAGCGCGACAACCGCCGTCGCGGCATCGGCGATGCTCCTCGCCGCGCCCTCCTCCGCCGCGCCGCCGGTCGCCGAGCGAGACACCTCTCAGGCGTCCGTGCGAGCGGTCCCCGCGGCCCCCGGCGGGCACGCACAGGTCGTCACCGTGCGCGTCGAGGACCGCTGGTCCACCCAGGGCATCCTCGAGGCCTGGAAGTGGAGCGGCCGCAAGGGCAGTTACGTCCGCATGCTGGGACCGGTCACCGCGTACGTCGGCTCCGAGGGCGTGGGCCGGGCCTCGGAGTGGAGTTCGACGACGCCCGCCGGGGTGTACACGCTCACTGAGGCCTTCGGCCGCCTCGAGGATCCCGGCACCCAACTGCGCTACCGCAAGGTGGGGCGGTCCACCTGGTGGGTCTCCGACGTCGACAGTCCGAAGTACAACACGATGCAGCGCTGCGACCCGGGCGATTGGTGCGGCTTCGACCAGGGTTCGTCCGAGCAGCTGGGCGCGATCTCCGTCTACTCCTATGCGATCGTCATCGACTACAACCGAGACCCCCCAGTGCCGGGCAAGGGTTCGGCCTTCTTCATCCATGAGACCGACTGGTCGCCCACTCAGGGTTGCATCTCGATCGAGCGCTCGAAGTTGGTCTCGCTCCTGCGCTGGCTGAAGCCGGGGAGCAGCCCGGTTGTCTCGATTGGCGTCGGCAGCCGCGCGTACGCCCCACTGGGTCGCTAGTCGCCCACCGGGTCGTCGCCACTCAGGAACTCAGCCGCAAGGTCCGCCACGATGGCCGCTCCGGTGGTGTCCAGGTGCACGCCATCGGGAGACAGCACGAATCCGGCCCGAGCCGCAACCTCGTCGAAGGACCTGCCGAGCAGGAAGTGCTCGGCGAGCGATCTCACCCCGGGCTCCCAGGACCCCGTCCACGCCGGACCCGCGTCGGCACCCTGGCTGGCGAGGAGCGCCGCGAGTCGCTCGTAGAGCGGGAGGTACGTCGCACCCTGCGCCTCCGCCACTCGCGCGATGGCAGCGTTGAACTCGCGAACCCGGGCATTGGCGGCATCGTCGAGGTCCTGACCGAGCGGGGGGAGCGAGCACAGGGCGACATCCGCGCCGGCATCGCGAAGTCGCCGGACAACCTGCGCGAGGCACTCCTCGTACCACCGCAGGGACGGCGTCTCCGGAAGGCCCTTGGAGCGCCGAGCCGACTCACCCGCGGCCGGATCCATCGTCGCCTGGATGTCGTTCGTGCCGACCAGGACTACGACTTCGCCGGGAGCGCACGCGATCACGTCGTCGAGACGCTGCAGAACCTCCCAGGCGACGTTGCCGTTGACTCCGGCGTTGACGAAGGTGCGATGCGGCACGCGCTCGCGGAGCATCTGGACGAAGTCGACCGACGCCTTGCCCCGCACGATGCTCGCCCCGAGGCACACCACCGGCGCGTCGGCCGAGACACGGCCTGCAAGGTAGTCCTCGACGTCTCCGCGCGCTCGCCCCTGCACCCGGGCTACGACGTACGCCGCGGCGCCCGCTGTCGCGCCAATCGCGAGAGCGGCTGCCCCTACGAGGCTCCTCGCCCTCATGCGTGCCAGGTGATCTTCAGTTCGCCGGAACAAGCGTTCCCGCGAACACCTGCCACGCGAGGAGTGACTTCGCGACGAGACTCAGGATGATGTACACCTTCTCGCCAAACAGGTAGTTGCGCCACTTGCCCACCTGCTTGTACTGCAGCCACTGGTTCAGCGCGAAGACATTGAAGAACACGAACAGCGTGATGACGATGCCCCACACGAAGCCCGGAACTGCCACGGGGTACGTCGTCCCCGGTCGGATGAGCTGGAAGGCGATGATGATCCACGGCACGATTCCAGCGATACAGCCGAAGATGAAGGGGAGCCACCCGCCCCTTCCCGGGATCTCGTACTTCTCCTGGAGCCAACCGAACAGGATCATCGATGCGTTGACCCCGAAGATCGCGACCAGCGTCCACGCATCCGTGATCCCGCAGATCTGGGCGATCAGGACGATCATCACCGACGAGGAGATGGAGTACTCCACCCAGCGTGCGATGTTGCGCTGCTGGCTGAGGTCACTGATGTAGTGCCGGAAGCCGATCGTTGCCACATAGAAGTGCGCGATCGCACTCAGGGCGAAGAAGAGCGCCACGCCAAGGGCGATCGGCGAGTTGAAGAGGGTGACCGTCTCCGACGCCGTCGTCCCGGGAGGCCCGAGGATGTACGTCGAGGTGACCGGCAGCGTGAAGTCAGTCGACAGGATGACGATGAGGACCGCCTGCACGGCATGGGCGATGCCGGCCGCGATGTTCCACCGTCGCAGGCTCGAAGCCTGCGCGGCGGTGATGTCGATCGGTGTCTCGGCAGCCACTGTGCCCCCTTCGGATGCTGCCAGGCTAGTCCACGCACGCCGCAGTGCGAGCGACCCACGCGCGCAGATCGCGAAGGCCCGGGCCTAGGCAGCCCTCCCGAAGACCTCGAGCGTCATGAGTTCCACGGCACCTTCAACGGGGACCTTTCGCAGATGAGGCGTGCCTTCGCTCTGGCTGCCCCCTGCTGCGCGGTCATGCCGAGGGTGCGGATGCGAGGGATAGGAGATTCCGCTTCGGGCCGACGTCCACGTCACCGAGCCGTCCCCCTCCACGGCGACCACGAACTCCCCCGTGGTCAGCAGCATGTGATGCGGGCCGCAGGCCGAGTGCACATTGTCCATCACGGTGTTGGTGCCGTCGAACGTCGCGGCGTGATCGATCTGCGACTCGTGGGCGGGGCGATTGCAGATGTCCAGAGTGCACGTGACGTCACGTGCCTGTACGCGTCGCCGCAACTCGGCGCTCGGACGGTACGTCGCGCTCGTGTCCACTACCCGTCCGCCGTCGGTGAGCCATCGACGCCAGCCGGCCGCGCGGGACAAGATCTCTCGGGCGATCGGCGCCGGTGCCCAACCCTGACCGGGCACCCACCCGGGGTACTCGGCCATGCCCAGGGCAGTCGCCATGTCGACGATCACACAAGCCTCGGGACCGCTACGGCTGCCCGGTCCGGCTACGGGCGGGCCCAGCCACGGATCGACGGGGGTCGGTGTCGGGCCGGGACCGGCCATGGCGCCCCGCTGGGGACCCCGGCTCACGTTGTCCACAGAACCGTGCTCGTCCCTCGTGGCAACGTTGCCAGCAGGGGCATCCACAGGCTCTGCGAAGTCCCCGTGCAGGGCCACGAGCATGCGGCGGAGCGACTCGGTGAGCACGTCGGTGCGGAGGTAGCCGATGCGGGTCTCGGTCGGGGTTCGCACCTCCTCTCCGGCGGCGGCTCGCACGGTTTCGTGCCGCGCACGGGCCAGGGCGGTGAGGGACTTCTGCATCCACGTCACCATCGCGGCAGGCCCGGACACGACGAGTTGGGCCTGCCCGTCCGGGAGCGGGCGCACGCCGGTGTCACGCTCGGTGTCCTTGCGGCGGATGCGATCGGTCATGGCGTCGGCGTCGCGCATAGCCAGCGACTTGCCCAGCCGCACTCGCAGCCGGCCCGGCGTATCGATCCCCGCGTGCGGGGAGACGTCCGACAGGACTTCTCGCTGAAGTTGGGGATCCAGGCCGGCCAGGTGGTCCTCGACGACGCGAAGGTGTCCCACCTGCCAATCGCCGCACCACGCATGAGCGAGAGCTTCCGGTGCCTCCCCGACGAGGAACCTCGCCTCATCGACGCGCCGCCCTGCGGTGCGCTCCGACACCCGCAAGGCGCTGGCCACCTCGACCCGGATGCCCCGCTCCACTGATCCCCAGGCCTCCTCGGTCGCCTGCTGGCAAACCTGCCGGGCTCTCCCATCTGCACCACCGGTCACAGGTGCCTCGCCGCCGGACTTCGGCCAGCCGATCCCGAGATCGGCCACCCACTCCCCGGCGAGTTCCTGGACGCGGTCCTCAACCCAGCCGTCCAGGGTCCCCGCGACCGCCACCACCGACAGGTGACCCAGGGCGGCCAGCCAGGAACTCTGCGCGTGCACGGCCTGGGAGTAGCGGACGCGATCGGCCAGGCATAGTCGTCCCACGTCGATAGCCATGAGCACCGACAGCGCCTGCGCACCGACCCCGGCCTCGAAGGCGAGCCCGAGAAGTCGGGCATCATGCGTTGCCGACTCCTCGGGCGGCCGCGACAGCGCAGCGGCGATACGCCGTGAGAGGTCCACGGGTATGCCGCTCCGCACGGTCTCATCGCGCACGAGTGGCGTGACCGCGGCCGCGCCGATGTCATCCACGATCGATACTGATTCATCCATACCCTGACCGTACGTCGCACCCCTGACAATCCCTCCGCATTACCACGACAGCACCACACCATCTGCGCAACCCTGCGGGCACCACCACGCGCTTTCACCATCATCGTGATGAAAGCGCGTGATTGAGCCCACCAGTCCGAGTGGCAGCGCCACAGGCGCACACGTCGCTCATCGGGGAACGTGTCAGGACTCGGGCACGAATCGCACCTGCGCATCGGCCTCTGCATCCACCACGCCCTCCCAGTCCTCGGGCGCGAGACAGCTGCCCGAGCGCGGCTTCCCGTCGTTCCACGCCTGGCGCAGGCAGTCACGCAGCGCCAGTTGACCGAAGTAGTTGGGATGCAGTGACTCCGAGACTCGGAACGGCCCCACGAGACCCTCCACCGCGAAGATCGCCGCCACGCGCTCCGCCACGGCCGGCAGGCGGTCCTCGGGAACGCCGTCGGCGGGCTGCGCGCCCTTCTCGCACAATCGACGCCCTTCGAAGATGCGCTCAGTGTCCACGGTGACGATGGACTTGCCCGTCGCGCGCTCGGCATCAGCGACGCCGGCGAACACGGCCGCGTTCATCCGCGGCAGGCTCTCCTCAAGGAAGTCCAGGTCGCTATCCCAGAAGCCGCAGCCGCCCTGGAGCACTCGGTCCCATCCCCGTTCCGCGTAGCGCATCGCGGAAGCAGGGGGCAGCGGGGAGGGGTACCCCTGGACGATGAGCGTCCAGCGGTCGTCGGCGTACCCCGACTCGCGCATGGCAGAGACAGTGCGCTCGACGGCCCCTGCGACAGCCGAACGCAGGCGCGCGAGCCCCTCCTCGCTCAAGGCCCGCCGGACCAGGTCCGAGTCCCGGCAGTACGAAGGCGCCCAATGCGGCGTGGTAGCAAATGAGGTGACGCACTCGGTGACGATCTCCTTGAAGCCCAGGTCGTTGCCCCCGGTGGACAGCGCGACCAGGCGCACATCGGCAACCTCCGCCACTTCCCTCAGGTGAACGAGCTGTCCCTGCAGGCTGCCGTCGTCGAAGGAGTCGACACCGGGCTTCAGCCTCTCCCCCGACAACGTGTCAACTCGGAGTGAGATCGTGTGCGACCCCGCACAGGCAAGATTGATGGCGTTCGGCCAGAAGCTGACAGGCGACACGATTCCCCGCAGGCAGCCTTCTACGGATTCACCGTCGGTCGTGTCCCAGTACGCCTCGCTCCCGAGACGATCGATCACCGAGTCGAGTCCCGGGTCCACCGCATTGCCCTGCCACCGCGACGCCGCCCCGGAGATATAGGAGTCACCGATGCTCACGGCAACCGGCTGGCCGTACAGCGCCTCGGGGACCTCCCAGGAATCGCGCGGCGGATAGGGAACGTCAGTGGCAACGCGAGTGAATGCCCTTCGGTACGCCTCGGCCGCCATGTTGCTCAACCCGACGATTGCCTGGGCCTCCGTGGAGCGGACGCTCAGCGCCGGAGCCTCGTCCTGGGCTCCCTCGTGCTCGTACTCGACGACCTGGATCGCGTCCTCGACTCGGCGGATCGACTTCATTGAGGACAGCGCCTCTCCACCCTCCTGCAACATCACGGCGCCCAGGACGACGGTGTCGTCTCCCGCCGTCAATGCCACCTGAGCGCCAGGTTCGCCCCGCAGTGACACCTCGCACGAGCGCACCGCCTCGACAGCCGCGGCCCAGGCCGCGTCGATGCCATCGCCGTAGGCCCAGGTGCCCACGCGCGTGACGGATCCGCGTGCAGTCGGTGCCAACGCCATGGCCCAGCGCTCGGTGACCGGAAGCGCCTCGGCGTGAAACGGGCACAACTCGGGTCGATCTGCGCGCCCCCCGGCAACCAGGGAGTGCGCAGTCGCCGCGGCCGCCAGTTCCCGCGGGAAGTCCTGCACGGCGGGAAGGGATGCGGCGATCTCGTCGGCGGTGAGGTTGCCGGCCCCCAGCGGGATGCGAGTCTCGGTCGGCAGCCCGTCCGGGGTCGTGGCGGGCAGAGCCGTGCAGGCGGCCAGGAGGACCGGGGCGACCAGGAGGAGCAGACGGGCCGACACGGGCCGAGTGTAAGCAGGCGCGCGGGCGTATGGCCCCGAGCAGGACCCCCGGGCCGCTCAGCCGGACGACTCGGGGACCCAGACAGCCATTCCGGTGCTTGGATGACTCCCGTGAGCCGGTCCTTCAGTCTTCGCCAGCGCCTTCGCTACCGCTTCGACAATTCCCTCTCACGCGGCATCTGGGGCGTCCTTGCATTGCTGGGACTCCTCGCCATCGCGCTCTTCCTCGTTGTCGCGCTCTTCATCCAGCTCAGCGGCATCGGCCCCGGCGGCGAGCCCACGACATTTCCCGAGGCCGTGTGGTACGCGCTCACACGCTCACTCGACCCCGGCACGGTGTCCGGTGACGAGGGGTTCGGGTTCCGTCTCATCATGCTGTTCGTCACCCTCGTCGGCATCCTGCTGGCCGCCGCCATCATCGGCCTGGTCTCCTCGGCCATCGACCGTCGCTTAGAGACACTGCGCCGCGGCCGCTCCCTCGTGGTCGAGGAGGGACACACACTGATCCTGGGTACAAGCGACAAGCTCATCCCGGTCATCGGTGAACTCGTCGAGGCAAACGCCAGCGAGCGGGATCGCGCGGTCGTCGTCCTCGCGCCGGCGGACGTCGTAGAGCTCTCGGACGATATTCGCGGCGCGCTTCCCGACCTCAAGACGACCCGGCTGGTCATCCGCAGCGGCAATCCCGCACGTCTCCCCGACCTGCGCCAGGGGAACCCGGCGACGGCGAAGTCGATCATCATCCTGAACTCCGGGTCGGACGCGCAGGTCGTCAAGGCAGCCCTGGGGGTCCTGCGCTCGGTACCCGAGGACGCCCCCGCGCGCGTCATCGCCGAGCTCGAGGATCCGGAGATTGCCGAATCCCTGGCAGCGGCAGGGGGCCCGCGGCTGCTCACAGTCACCTCGAGCCATGTCGTCGGTCTCATCGGCGCCCAGGTCGCCCGGGCTCCTGGCCTCGGGTCGATCTACCAGGACCTGCTCGACTTCGCGGGTGACGAGCTCTACATGACCCCGGTGACGGGGCCGTGGCAGGGACGTTCGTTCGGCGAGGCGCTCCTCTCCAGCACGCGGGGCACGATCGTGGGCATCAGGTCGGCCGATGGGACCACGGTGCTGGCGCCCGACCCGACCACTGTTCTCGGACCCGGGGACGAACTCATCGGTATCTGCGCTGATGACTCGATCTTCGCCCTGGACAATCAGCCGGTCGACTGGCAGCGCAGCGACGAGCGCGCCTGGGAGCCGGAACCTAAGGCACGCGAGCGCACGCTGATCATCGGCTGGAGTCCACTGGCGCCGCTCATCGCGCAAGAGCTTGACGTCCACGTGGCACCCGACTCCGAGATCCACCTCCTCGCCAATGCGCGGGACGACGTCGTCGAGGCCATTCGCACCGCGATCTCGCTGGTAAACCAGCGCCTCACCGTGCACCTGGGAGATCCCATCCAGCGCACCGTCGTCCAGGAGGCACTCAGCGCCGGCCCCTTCAACCACATCATCCTGCTCAGCGAGGCCGACCTCCACGATGCGGAGGAGGCCGACGCCCGGACCATGCTGACCCTGCTGCACGTCCATGCGCTGTCGCAGGACGGCGGTCCGGTGAACGTGGTGGCCGAGCTCCTCGATCCCAATGACGTCGAACTGACCGGCTCTGCCGACAACCAGGACTTCATTGTCAGCCAGCGGCTGGTGGCCCTCCTGCTCGCGCAACTCAGTGAGAACCCCGGTCTCAATCCGGTGTTCGCGGACATCTTCGACGCTGACGGTGCCTCCCTATGGATCCAGCCTGCGGTCCGATACGTCGCGCCCGGCAACGTGACGTTCCGCGACATCATCACGGCGGGCCGGGAGTGGGGGGTCGTTCCCATCGGGTACCGAACGGCGTCCCAGGGCGCCCAGCGGGACGGCGCGGCCGACCCGTCGGCTACCCGGGTCGGCCGCACCGACGCGGTGGGCGCCGGCATCCGCCTCAACCCACCGAAGGACGAGACCATCTCCCTCGGCGAAGGTGACTCGGTGATCGTGATCGACCGAGGCCGGCCCGTCGGCGACCGGGCGAGGTGACCTCGAACCCCAGCGAGCCGTCAGGTGGAGGCGCCACCAACAAGCTCGTCGCCACCGGACTCATCGGACTCGCCCTGGCGAGCGGGGCGGTCGTCATCGCCACACATGTACTGCGCGTCTTCACCCCCGCGGGACAGAGGTGGGATGACGCCGCCTACCTAGAGGCCCGTCTCACCGCTCCCGGCGTACAGCAGGCATGCGAGTGGATCCTGAGCACTCTGACGGTTCCCACGATCGCGCTGGGGCTCGCGGCTCTGCTGCTGGTATCCGTCGTGCGCCGTCAGATCCTCGTGGGCGTCGCCATCGTTGCGGCGTTCGCGATCGCCATCGTGCTGGCCGAGATCCTCGCTCGGGTCATCGCCCGACCGGATCTCGCCCCCGCCCTCACCGCACTCGTAGACGACGACAGCGCGAACACGTTCCCCAGCGGTCATGCCGCCATTGCCACGGGCCTCGGTCTCGGCTTCATCATGGTGAGCAGCCGCCGGTGGCGCGGGTGGGTGGCAGTCGGCGGCCTCGCCTTCGCAACGGCGATCGCGTGCGCCACCGTCATTGCGGGATGGCATCGCCCCAGTGATGCCGTCGGCGGTGTTGCCCTGTCCACGGGGTGGCTGGCGCTCGTGGGCTGGCTCCTCGCGCGGCAGCGCGGCACCCGGGCGCACTCGATCCCGGGCCGCTCAGCGGCTGCCGCCGGCGTGACAATCGTGATCCTGGCGCTGGCGTGCGTGTGGGTGCTCGCGACGATCGGACCGGAAGGATTCCTGCTTGCCTTCGCCACGGCCGAGGCACTGATCATCCTGGGGACCGCCGCGGCCTTCGCCGGCATGGTGCTGTCACTGCGAGGGATCTCATTGGACCGGTGATTCACCCGCAGCACGGCATCGCATTGCACGGC
>JAPOJD010000108.1 GCA_029978585.1 Actinomycetota bacterium | reverse complement strand
CCGCCCACGCCACCATTGCCGCCATTGCCCGCCCGGCCGCCGTACCAGCCGGCATTGCCCCCGTTGCCGCCGTTGTAGCCGTCGCCGCCATTGCCGACGAGCAGGCCGCCGTTGCCGCCATTGCAGGCCCCGTGGTCGGGGCAGGTGGTTTCGTCGTAGGAGTAACCGTTGCCCACCAGGATCCCGGCGTTGGGATTCTCGGCAGTGCCGTCAGCGAATAGCTCGTCGGAGCAGGCCGCGGACTTCTCGCGGATCTTCTCGATCTTGGCGTTGACGCGTCGTGCCCGCGCGGAGCCCGGCTGGTCGATGGATTCGATGAGCGGAGCGGCCATGTCCAGTGCTCGCTGCACGCACGCGTCCTTGGCCTTGCTGCTATGTGCCGCGTCAGCCTCGGTCGCGGGTGCGGAGGGGGCCGTGGCGAGCGCTGCGGCCGCCAGGGCGGTCGCGCCCAGCGCGACAGCCAGTCCTCGTCTGCGGGTCGATGCCATGGGGGGTCCTCTCGCACGACGGAGCGGCTGATAAGCCATGCGGACCGTATCAGCGCCGCCCATTGGGAGGCGCGCCGATTGGACAGACCCGCATACGATGGGGCGCCCGCGCTCGAGAGGTACGGTGCCCTGTGGCCGATGACCCCCTCGCCGATGTCGTCTCGGCGCAGTATGAGCGCTGGGTCTATCCCGCGCCGATCACCGACCTGCCCGAATGGCTCCAGGGCAACTGGCAGTGGTTCGACCCCAGCCACGCCCACCGCATGATGTGGCCCGACCGGGACTACTGGACCGGGATGGACATCCTCGTCGCTGGATGCGGGACCAACCAGGCCGCGGTCATCGCCTACACCAATCCGACGGCCCGGGTGGTGGCCATCGATGTCAGCGAGTCGTCGCTCGGCCACCATCGTGTGCTGGCCGACAGGTATGCCCTGGCGAATCTCGAACTGCACCGACTGCCGATCGAAGAGGTGAGCGCGCTCGCGCGCGACTTCGACCTCATCGTCACGACCGGCGTACTGCACCATCTGGCCGATCCCGCCGCAGGAATGCGGGCTCTTGGTCAGTACCTGCGCGTGGACGGCGTCCTCGCCGTCATGCTCTACGCGACGTACGGTCGGATCGGGGTTCAACTGCTCCAGTCGGCGTTCCGCGACCTGGGGCTGCACCAGGATGAGGAGTCCCTCGACGTCGTCCGGGATGCTCTGGAGCACCTCCCTCCGGACCATCCGGTCGCCGGCTACCTCGGCATCGCGCCGGACCTCGACGACGACGCAGGCCTCGTCGACACCTTCCTGCACGGACGCGACCGCGACTACACGATCGACGAATGCGGCGCCCTGGTCGCCTCATCCGGCCTCGTCTTCCAGGACCTCTTCCTCAAGTCCCCCTACTACGCCCCGAGGGGCACCGCCAGTGAGTTCTTCTCCCGGGTGGGCTCGCTACCGCGCGAGCAGCAGTGGTCGGTCATGGAGCGGGTCAACACCCGCAATGCGTGCCACTTCTTTCTCGCCTGCCGCGCGGAACGGCCGCGGGAGTCGTACGAGATCGACTTCGACGCGGGCGATCCGCTGGCGTTCGTGCCCTCGCTGCGGCATGCCTGCCGACTGGATGGACACATGTTGCGACGGCACGACTGGCAGATTGCCCTGGATCCCGCACAGGCGGAGATCGCCGCACGCATGGATGGTCGCCGCACGATCGAGGAGATCGCCGCCGACCTCGTGCTCAGCGGACCGCTCGCGCGCCGCGACGTCGCGGAGGTGCGGTCCCAGGCCGTGGAGCTCGTCCGTTCCCTCTGGCAGGCCGACTTCGTTGCCGTGCAGGTCCCAACACGTACCCGCGGCGCGTGAGACAGAGGCTATGAGGACCAGAAGCTCGACGTGGCCTGGGCCCCCGCGTTCTTGACATCGGTGAACATCTTGCCCCCGCTACCGAACACGTAGTTGTCGAGATCGATCTCCTGCGCGGCCATCTCCAGCACCACCGCCTTCTTCCGCAGCTTCGGAGCCCGCTTGACGCTCTGGATGATGGGGCCTCCACCGCCGCCGAACTCTGCGGTGCGACGCCGGCTGAGGTTGTAGTCGCTGATGCGCCCGTACTCCCCCCAGCCGGCGGGGACCTGAGATTGCGACTCCAGCACCATCCCGGCGCGGTTGCCGGTGAGGCGCTCAGGGGACGCGGCGGCGTTCTGCAACTCCACGCTCGCCTGCCTGCTCGACCCCATCCGGGAGGACCGGGGCGAACTCAGCGAATAGGTGGCGAAAGAGGTTAGTGCGGAGACGAGTGCGAAAGTCACGGCGGTCATCGCCGACACCGTCTCGTTGGCACCTGCCGACTGGGCCCCGATATAACCGGCAACGCCGGAGCCGACCACGCTCACAACAGAGGCGATCGCCGCGACCGCTCCCCAGCCTCCTCCCACGCGCCGGGCGAGCAGGGCGAAGCCGTTGCTCGCGAATGCCGCACCAACGGCGCCCACCCAGGTGAGCCAGGAATAGTCGGTCTCGTTGCCGGTCCGGTCGCCGCTGTTGATGGGATCGCCATCGGTGTACGAGTAGCGGTTGCTGCCGGCATCGATATTGGGATCGGGCGCGAGGAACTCGCCCAGCGCCGGGTGGTAGGGACGGGCACCCATGAGCGTGATGCTCGACGTACCGGGCAGCGTCTCCTGCCCGGCCCCCGCCTGCCAGCCGAGGTCCGGCACGACATCGGCGTCGACCGACGGGGTGACCAGCGGCTCTCCGAACGGCCCGTATCGCGGGGCCAGGCCGGTCTCCGCACCCGGGGCCGGAGCGGCACCGGAGCCGAGGGACGGCATGTCGACCGTCACGAGCGACGCTCCGTCGAGGCCCACGATGGTGAGCGTGGCGCCGGAGCCGGGCGCCGTCGTGACCAGGGCGCCACCGGGCGCTTCGTACATGATGGCGTCGGTGCCGGCGACCTCCCCGTCCTCCAGCGCGAGGACGAACGGTCCTGCGTAGCGCACCGACCGGCTGCCCGATTCGGTGGCGACGGTCTTGTCCAGGACGGAGCCGAAGTACTGCGACAGCGTGGTCTGCACCAGGCCCCCATCGCCGGACTCGCTCACCCGGGCCAGCGCCGTTCCGGATCCCCAGGTGAAGACGGCCGGGCGAGGCCCGGTGATGCGCGTCACGCGACCCAGGGCATCGTGCTCCAAAGTGGCCGCTCCACCTTCGCCGGTGACGAGCGGATCGGTGGTGGACACGGTTCGGCCTCGTGCATCGTGGCAGGTCACGTATCCGACGCCATTGCGCGCACCCGCGGTGCGCAGGCCGTCCTTGCCGGCCTCGGGGTACGCCGTGCCGCACGTCGGGGACTGGGCCGCGAAGGAGTAGTCGTAGGTCGTGCGCGTGCGATCTCCCCCGATGGGCGTCGAGATGATGGCGGCCTGGGCAAGGCGCCCGGCAGCGTCGTACGCGTAGCGCTCCGCGTGCGCCAGGCCCTCGGCGCCCTTGACGGTGACGCTGCTGCTGGTGATCCGGCCAAACGCCGTGGAGTCCTGGGCGTGCACGACCCGCGTGAACCTCGCGTCCGGAGTGCTCACACTGATGAGGTTGGCGATGCCGTTGGCACCGTAGCCGTAGGTCGCCCGCACCGAGTCCGCGTAGTTGATCGCCGAGAGACGTCCGGTGCTCGCATCGTAGATCGACGTGGCCGCGAGGACGCCGTTCGCGCGCATCGTGAGCGGTCGCGCCGTCTGCGGGTCGTAGGTGTAGGCCCAGGTCAGTGCCGGCGAGCCCGACCCCGCGGGCGGTGTGACCGTCGTGCTCGTCACGTTGCCGAGGGCGTCGTGCACGGTGACCGTGGTCGTGCCCGCGAAGTCCGTCGCCGCCACCTCTCGGCCGAGCAGGTCGACGGTCGAGGTCGACGTGACAGACGCGCCCGGATCCACCGGCGCCGCGGGTCCGTGGGTCAGCGTCACTCGGCTCACGCGCGGGTCGCCGTCCACGGCATTCTCGACGAGGCTGCTCTCGATGAGCTGGCCGGCGTCGTCGTACGTCGCGGAGGACTTCTGCGTGCCGTCGTCGTAGTACGACAGGCACGTCGTCTCACCGACGCCGTCGCCCTCGCGGTGAAGCGCCCTGAGGCGCCCGCCGATGTCGAAGTAGCGGGTGTGCTCGAGCCCGTCGGACCCGACCACCGTCTTCGGCTGCCCGGAGACCTGCACCGCTGCGCCGCCGCAGACGGCCGGCAGCGTCGCCGTGCCCGCATTGGGCCAGTACGACGTGGTCTGCACCTCGCCGCCCGGCGTGGTGCGCGACTCCAGGCGACCCCACTCCCCGGCAGCCGGGTCCTGCTCCTCGTAGGCGTAGGTGCTGCGCAGGTTGCCGGGCGCTGTCACCGCATCGGCACGGCCCGCAGCCGGGTCTGTGAAGGAGTACGTCGTACGGGCGCCATCGACGGACCCGGGCAGGGTGTCGTTGGACTCCGCCACCGTCGCATTGGCGAACCCGGGCGCCACCGCGTCGAACGGCAGCAGCGACGGCTCGCCACCGCCCGCAGAGGCGCGCACGGTGAAGAATCCCGCCGCCGAGGCACGGGCCACCTGCACGGTCACCTGCTTGGGGCCTTCGGGCAGGTTGCTGATGACGCACCCGCCCGTGGACGGCACGCACACCTGGCCGCCCACGACGAGGCTCACGTCCGCGTTCGTGGAGGAGCTCACGGTGAAGCGCCATCCGTCGCGGGAGCCGCGCCTGTCGGTCTCCGGATCGGGGGTCCACACACCGGTGGCCTGCAGCGAGAACGCCGGGGAACGCCCATTCCATGCGGCCGAGAGCCCGCCGCCGCGCGGATCACTGGCCCAGAACTCATCGGCGACATCGCCCGAGTAGTTCGCGCCTGAATAGACCTGTGCGCGCAGACCCGAGAGCGGCACGTCGCGACCAGACTCGGTCTTCGTGTCGTACTTCCGGGTGATCACCGCCGCATCCTCGGCTGCGCGACGGCCGGTGGCGCCCGCGACCGGGCCGACGGTCTTGGTGACGAGGCCGATCTCGTTGTGCTCGTACCGCGTGACCAGTCCCTGGGGAGTGCGTGACCAGCCGATCTGGCCCTCGTCGGATCCTGACTGCACCGAGGCCTTCAGTCCGGTGGCGTCCTGGGATGCCAGCGTCTGCCACGTGACCGGATCCAGCGTCCACGTCTGCTCGAGCGCGTACGACTCCCCGGTCAGGCTGGCCTTCGCCTGGACGGCATTGGCCTGCTGCGGGGACTCGATCCAGCGCGCGAGCACAACGTCGTTGACGTTGGGGAACTCCAGCCGCTGGGTCATGCCCTGCGCACCCGGTGCCGCCGGTTGGCTGAGGAGGGTTGCGGCACGGCCCTGGCCGTCGTACGCCACCCGGGAGGCCAGCCCGGCCACCGCGGGGTCGATCGTCGCCGTGCGCAGCACGAGGGAGGAGCGCTCCGACACGAGCCGACCGAGCGAGTCCCAGCCCAGGCCGGTGGCCTGATTGCCGGCCTCGCGCACCAGTGCGATCTGCGCGCCTCCCGGCGTGCCGGACACGTAGCCCAAGTCCGTCGCGGTGCCGTCGGGGTAGGTGACGCGGCACAGCATCCCCGCCGGGGGTGCCGCGTAGCCGTAGTCGGTCCATGCCGCAGAGGGGCAGTCGCCACTGCCGGCGTAGGTGAGGGTGAGCGTGCGGCCCACCTCGTTGGTGACGCGTGTGGGACGCCCCCTGTCGTCCCACGCGATCTCGGTGACCTTGGCGCCACGCGACTCCACGGAGCGCGCGTACCCGCCCACGAAGGTCGTCACCGTGCCTCGGGTGTCGACGAACTGCCAGCGGCCCTGATCGTCACGGGAGAGCGTGTTCGCGAAGCCAGGAGCGCGAGATCCGACGGCCTGCTCGTACACGCCGAAGTCATTGCGGACGAATGTGAGGATGGATCCGTCCCATCCGGTGAGCATGACTACGGCGGGCTCGCTGCCCGCGGTGATCTGCGAGCCGTCGCCCGCTCCCGTGATCGGGGTGGGATCGGTACCGCCCAGGCGCGGCCGGACATCGACGCGGGCAGGCGGGCTCCACAGGACGCCGGCCTCCGAGCGCACACCCACCCGGAAGAAGACGTCGGACCCCGCGATGGGGACGTCAGTCGACACCTCGTTCGCGTCGACGATGAAGGTCTCCCCGCGCAGGGTCTTCCACGTCCCCCCGGTCCGGCGCTTCTGGACGACGAATCCCTCGGCCAGGTCCGACGAGGCCCGCGGGTACTCCAGGCTGACCTCCACCCGCGGGGTGCCCTGGACCTTGGTCACCGTGGGCGCGCCGGGGACCAGCAGCGTGGCCACGTCGGGTCCGCCTTCGCGCAGGGTGGCCCATGCCGTGCCGGAGTCGATGCTGAGTCGCCAGCCCGGGGGCATGCCCGGCGTGGCCGCGATGCCCGAGCCCCAGCCGAGGCCGATGCCCACCGAGCCCACCGGTCCGGGCAGGCGCGGGGAGTTCCAACTCCAGGACGCCTCGCCCGTCACCGACGAGACGGCGAGTCCCCCGACATTGAGCGATGGTCCAACACCAGCAGACCGGCCGGTGACCGAGAAGGAACCCACCGTCTGCCAAGCCCCCGAGGGCGCCTGCACCTGGACGGCATAGTCGCGGCCCTCAGGAAGCGTCTGGGCGATCTGGCCCCAGCCGGAGCGCACCGGGAACGTCGACACGACGCGATCGGTGCCCTGCCCGCTGGAGATGTCGTACGCGCGGCCCGGGATGGAATCGACGTCCTTGAAGGCGGGGATGTACACCCGGGGGCTGCGACCGCTGGCGACGCTGCCCTGCGGCATCACGGCGACGCCGCGAGGGAGGTCCGGCCATGCGGGGCCGGACGCGCGTTCGACCGTCAGCGGCGCGATGGACTCCACCGCACCGACCGCGCGGGACGCGGGGGCCGCCATGACCGAGCCGGTCGCGGGGAACACCCCCACCATCAGCCCGGCCACTACGGCGAGGGCCGAGGCGCCCACGATCGACGTGCGTGCCACCATCGCGATCTCCCTCAGTGCACCCCTGTCGGCACTTGGTGATGGAGTCTAGGTGGGCCACTGTCCCGGTGTCGCCCTGAGCGTGACCGCGGCTGACTGGCGGTCAGCGCCGGATCTTCACAGTCTCCGAGGTCCCGGCGAGCTGGTAGAGCGCCGTCAGATAGGTGATCGACACCCGGCAGGAGATCGCCTTCCCCGTGTCGTCGGGGTGCACGGTGAACCTCCGGGCATCCTCGCGTAGCATCAGCTTGCCATTCCGGAGCCACTGGTAGCGCACGGTCCCCTCGACGGCCGCTTGCTTGCTCGCGTAGGCGCAGGTGAGGCGGGCTCCGGGCTGGGGCGTGCCCTTGACCTTCGCCGTCACCAGGGGCCCGACGCCGGTGCCCACGCGGCCGACCTGGAGCTTGATCGTGCCCGGTT
>JAPOJD010000009.1 GCA_029978585.1 Actinomycetota bacterium | reverse complement strand
TGGGGCGGCATTACCGAGCGGGAGCGCCGCGCTCTGCTGCGCCGTCGACCCCAGGTCACCTCCTGGCGGCACCTCCTGCAGACCGCGCGTGACGAATACGAGCGGGCTATCAGCACTGTCTACCGGGCTTCCTGACCCGTCCTCAATCAGCCTCGATCAGCGTCGGCGGCTGCCGAGTCGGTCGTCGACTCAGCGTCGGTCGTCGACTCAGCGTCGGCCACGCCGTCCCCCGCAGCGGCCCGACCGGCGAGCAGGTCGCCAATGACGCGGAGGCCCTCGAGGTCATGAATGTCCTCCGGGAGGGCGAACACCTCGGTCACGGCGACATGCGGGTGCGCAGCGGTGAACCGCTCAGCGAGCTTGCGCTGTCGTTCGGCGTCGCGCATCCGGTCCGCGTGCAGACCCAGAAGCGCGGCCACGTCGCGATGCTCCGGTCGGTCCGCCAGTCGCTGGGCGCCAGCGGTCGCCTCCTCGGGTGACAGCCCCGGGGCGCGCACCCGGGTGACGCGGTTGAGCACGAGCCCGGCGAGGGGCATGCCGTCCTCGTCGAGCCGGTCGACGAAGTACGACGCCTCGCGCAGGGCATCGCGCTCGGGCGCGGCTACGACGATGAATGACGTACCGCTGTCTTTGAGGAGTGCGTACGTGGCCTCCGCGCGCTCCCGGAAGCCGCCGAACATTGTGTCCACCGCGGCGACGAAGGCACTGAGGTCGGTGAGCAGTTGGTTGCCCAGGATCTTGGTGAGCACCCCGGCGAACAGACCGAATCCGGCTCCCAGGATCCTGCCGATGCCCTTGCCGGCTCCACGGGCAGGGGCGGTGAGGATGCGGATGAATCGGCCATCGAGGAACGAACCAAGGCGCTCGGGGGCGTCGAGGAAGTCCAGGGCGGAGCGCGATGGGGGGGTGTCGACGACGATGAGATCCCACAGCCCCTCGGCGTCGGACTGGGCGCGCAATTGCCCGAGCTTCTCCATGGCCATGTACTCCTGCGTACCGGCGAAGGAGGAGGACAGGGCCTGGTAGAAGGGGTTCGCGAGGATGGCCTCGGCCCGATCGGGGTCGGAGTGGGACTCGACGACCTCGTCGAAGGTCCTCTTCATGTCGAGCATCATCGCGCTGAGCGATCCGCCGGAGATTCCCGCGACTGCGCGAGGAGTGTTGTCGAGCTCGGTCAGCCCCATGGCCTGGGCGAGCCGACGGGCTGGGTCGATGGTGAGCACGCACACGCGCCGGCCGTGCTCGGCTGCGCGCAGGGCGATGGCGGCAGCGGTCGTGGTCTTGCCCACCCCTCCGGATCCGCAGCACACGATGATGCGGCTCCGCGGATCGTCGATGAGGGCATCAACGTCCAGCCGCGGCGCCACGGGCCGCTTCGACGCCGTGCCGCTCATGCCATGCCCTGCTCATCCAGCATCGCCGCAAGTTCGTAGAGCGCAGCGAGGTCGATCCCGCCGGATAGGTAGGGAAGGTCGTATACCGGCCGGCCGAGTGCCTCGATGCGGGAGCGCTCGACGGCTTCCATCGCCACGCGTGCTTCGTGGTCGCCCGCTTCGGCGAGGAGCGCCTCGATGATCGCGGCGCCGGTCCCCGAACTGAATCCGGCGGCGGCAACGCCGTCGGCGATCCGGTCTCGTGCGAGGCCGGTGCCCGTCGCGGACAGCGCGGGTGGCCGCGTCATGTTGACGACGATGCCGCCGACGGGAAGGGCCGCGTCCTCCAGTTCGGCGACGCCGTCGATGGTCTCCTGGACCGGCATCTCCTCCAGCAGCGTGGTGAGGTGCACGGAGGTCCGGGGCGAGCGCAGTACGTTCATGACCGAGTCCGCCTGATTGCGGATGGGTCCGACCTTCGCCACGCCCGCGATCTCGGTGTTCACGTTGAGGAATCGGGTGATGCGTCCCGTGGGGGGCGCGTCCATGACGATGGAGTCGTACGCCGTCGCGTGCTGCTTGTCCTTCCGGCGCACGAGCTCCACGGCCTTGCCGGTGAGGAGGACGTCGCGCAGGCCGGGTGCGATCGTCGTCACGAACTCCATGGCGCCCATCCTCCGCAGGACGCTCCCCGCGCGCCGCAGGTTGTAGAACAGCTCGAGGTACTCCAGGAGGGCCTCCTCCGGATCCACCGCCAGCCCCCAGACCTCCCCGCCACCGGGTGTCACCGCAAGCCTGCGTGGCTCGTAGGGCAGGGGCGGCACGTCGAAGATCTGCGCGAGCCCCTGGCGGCCCTCGACCTCCATGAGCATGACCTGGCGCCCATTCTTGGCCAGAGCGAGGGCAAGGGCCGCGGCGACGGTGGTCTTGCCCGTGCCACCCTTGCCGGAAATGACGTGAAGGACGACGTCGGGCCAGTCGCCGAGTGCTTCGGGCACCCTTCGAGCCTAGTGGGGCGCCGGACCCGTTAGTGTCGCGCCATGACGACCTGGGAGTACGCCACGGTGCCCCTCCTGGTGCACGCGACCAAGCAGATCCTCGACACCTGGGGAGCCGACGGCTGGGAACTGGTGCAGGTAGTCCCGGGGCCGAACCCCGAGAGCATGGTGGCGTACCTCAAGCGCCCGGTGGGTCAGTCATGAGCGACGTAGACGCGCGCTTGCGCGAGTTGGGCATCGAGATCCCCGAGGTGGTTCCGCCGCTGGCGGCCTACGTCCCGGCTGTCATCAGCGGTCGGTACGTCTACACGTCCGGCCAGTTGCCGATGCGCGCCGGGGAACTCCTCGCCGTCGGGATCGTGGGCGCAGGCGTCGACACCGACCTCGCGAAGGAGTGTGCGCGGCAGTGCGGCATCAACGTGCTGGCCGCTGCGCAGTTGGCGCTGGGAGGCAGCCTCGACCGCATTCAGCGCGTGGTCAAGGTCGTCGGTTTCGTCGCCTCAGCACCCGACTTCACGGGCCAGCCCGCGGTAGTGAACGGCGCCAGCGAACTCTTCCTCGAGGTCTTCGGGGATGCGGGGCGGCACGCGCGCTCGGCCGTCGGTGTCGCCAGCCTGCCCCTGGGTGTGCCGGTCGAGGTCGAGGCCATCTTCGAGGTGGCCGACTGACCGGAATGCCGCAGCTGCCCGCGCACGTGCGCGACCGGGCCATGTCACTGGCCCGCCGTGACGGGGCCTGGGTTGCGCCCGGCGCGCGGGATGCCGCCACCGTGGTGCTGCTCCGTGACGTGGATGCGCCGACGGGTCCGGCGGTGACGACCCTCCTCATGCGCCGCGTCGCCACCATGTCCTTCGCCGCGGGGATGTACGTCTTCCCCGGGGGCGGCCTGGATCCGGAGGACCTGAGCCCCGATCTGCCCTGGGACTCGGATGACGCCCCGACCGGCCACTCCATCGACCGTGACCGGCCCGACGACCCCGCTCGCATGAGCGCCGAGCCCGCCGTGGCTCGCGGCCTCGTGGCCTGCGCCGCGCGGGAGGTCTTCGAGGAGACCGGCATCCTCCTTGCCGCGGATGGGGACGGACGCCCCCCGGTGCCGGACGACATGTGGGAACGGGACCGCCGCGCAGTGTCAGAGTCACCCGGCGCCTTCCCGGAGGTCCTGTCGCGCCGGGGACTGCGCCTGACCGCGCGGCTCCTACCGCTGTGGACGCATTGGGTGACCCCGGAGTTCGAATCGCGTCGGTTCGATGTGCGCTTCTTCGTCGCCGCAGTGCCCGCGGGACAGCAGGTCGTCCAGGTGAGCGGTGAGGCGGACGACGCACAGTGGCTCACGCCCGCGGATGCACTAGACCGCTACTCGCGCGGGCGTCTGCCGATGCTTCCGCCCACGGTGGCGACCCTCGGCGAGATCCTCCCCTTCGATGACTCCGGAGCGGTGCTCGCCGCTGCCCCCGCTCGCGAGGTGCGACCGCTGATGCCGCATCCGAGGCTCGGCCCCCGTGACGCGCTGGAATGGGACCTCCTCGACCTGCGCACCTGGGAGGTGGTCCTCGCGCTCCAGGGCGACCCGGCCGGCTCGGAGGCCGAGGGGAACGGCGCTCCATGAGTGGCTTGCCGGTCCTCGGTTCCTCAGGGCCCTGGTCGGGCGGCGAGCACAGCGTCAACGTCGCGTGCGTTCTCGCTCCGAACCCGGGACCCATGACGCTGGACGGCACGAACACCTGGGTGCTGCGCGGGGCCGTCGCTTCCGCCATCGTCGTGGATCCCGGCCCCGATGACCTGGCGCACCTGCGGGCCGTGACGGAGGCGGCGGGAACGGTGAGAGAAATCCTGCTCACTCACGCGCACGCGGACCATGCGGAGGGTGCGCAGCGTCTCCACGAGATGACCGGGGCTCGAGTGCGCGCCCTCGATCCGCGGGAGACGCTCGGAGGGGAGGGGTTGCGAGCAGGAGATGTCGTGACCTGCGCGGACATGGAGGTGCACGTGGTTGCGACTCCCGGACACACGGCAGACTCCCTGAGCTTCCATGTGCCGTCGGAGGCGGCAATCCTCACGGGTGACACCGTCCTCGGGCGTGGCACCGCCGTGGTGGCCTGGCCGGATGGGCAACTCGGGCCCTACCTGGCCTCCCTGTCTGCCCTGCGCGAGCGCGCTGCGGTGTCAGAGGCGGCGTTCCTCCTACCGGGCCACGGTCCCACGCTGCCCGAGCCGGTACGGGTACTCGACGACTACCTGACGCATCGACGGGAGCGGTTGCGCCAGGTGCAGGATGCGTGGAACTCGGGGGCCCGCACGCCGGAGGACATCGTGGGGATCGTGTACGCCGACGCACCCGAGTCGGTGCGCTGGGCCGCGCTGCTGTCGACCCGCGCCCAGGTGGAGTATCTCCGGGAGATGGGAAGCTGAGGACCGCTTAGCGGGCCCGCTTCTCCAGTCGCTCGCGATCGACGAGAACCACCTCGCGCTGATCGACCTGGATCCACCCGCGGTTTGCGAAGTCCGCGAGGGCCTTGTTGACCGTCTCGCGCGAGGCCCCGACGAGCTGAGCGAGCTCTTCCTGGGTGAGATCGTGCCGCACGAGGACGCCGTCGGGGACCGGCTCCCCGAACTTGTCGGCGAGCTCGAGCAGCGCCTTGGCGACCCGACCGGGAACGTCGGAGAAGACGAGATCGGCCATGGCCTCGTTCGTACGTCGCAGCCGCTGGGCCAGGGCGGCGAGGAGGGCTTCGGCAACCTCGGGACGTCCGGCGAGCCAGGGACTGAGGTTCTCGTGACCGAGGCCGACCACGACCGTGTCGGTCAGGGCCGTGGCCGTTGCCGTCCGGGGGCCGGGGTCGAAGAGCGACAACTCCCCGAACATCTCGCCGGGGCCCAGCACGGCAAGCAGGGACTCGCGGCCGTCGGTCGACGTGTGCCCGAGCTTGACCTTGCCGTCGAGGATGACGTACATCCGATCGCCGTCCTCGCCATCAGCGAAGATGATCGACCCCCTGGGGATCCGGCGTTCGGTCATGGAGGCGCGCAGCGCCACCGCCGCCTCCGCGTCGAGCGCGACGAACAGCGGTGCTTGCATCAGCGCGTCGTCCACGCGACCAGTCTCTCGCATCGGGGTTTCCGCCGCGGGCGCCGGGTCCGTGCCGACGTACCCTGGTCCAATGTCCACAACCGCGCGTCGAGCCCGCACGACCGCGCGGATCCTCGAGGAGGCTTACCCCGACGCGCGCTGCGAACTGGACTTCACCTCTCCCCTGGAGCTTCTGGTGGCCACGGTGCTGTCGGCCCAGTGCACCGACAAGCGGGTCAACCAAGTGACACCGGCACTCTTCGCCCGCTACCCCGATGCCGCGTCCTTCGCTGCCGCGGACAGGGCCGAACTAGAAGGGATGATTCGGCCAACGGGGTTCTTCCGGGCCAAGGCCGAGAGCATCATCGGGATCGCGCAGGCACTCTGCGAGCGTTTCGGGGGCGAGGTCCCCGATCGGCTGGAGGACCTCGTGACCCTGCCCGGGGTGGGTCGCAAGACGGCGAACGTCGTTCTGGGCAATGCCTTCTCGACGCCCGGGATCAGTGTCGATACGCACGTTGGCCGCCTGGCACGGCGGCTGGGGTGGAGCGAGCAGTCCGACCCCGTCAAGGTGGAGGCCGATCTCATGGCCCTCTTCCCGCCGAGCGAGTGGACCCAGCTGTCGCACGTCCTCATCTGGCACGGCCGCCGCCGCTGCCACGCGCGCCGCCCCGCGTGCGGCGCCTGCCCAGTCGCCCGTCGGTGCCCGTCGTACGGGGAAGGCCCCACCGATCCGGCCGAGGCGACGAAGCTCGTGCGAGCGGAAGGGCGGGCATGACGGCCTCCGCCTGGCGCGTGCGCGACACCGGTGTGCGCATCGACGTGCCCGGGCTGCCGGCATGGCTGGAACCGCTCGCGACGGGACTCGATGGGGTGCACGTGGGCGACCTCACGAGGTTCGTACCTCCGCCGGAGGGGGGCCGGGATTCGGCCGTGCTGATCCTGCTCGGCCACGGGCCGCTGGGCCCGGACGTCCTCCTCATCCAGCGGGCCAGCGACATGCGCGCGCATGCCGGCCAGCCGGCTTTCCCGGGGGGTGCGCGCGACTCCGACGACGTCGATGCGGCAGCAGCGGCGTTGCGCGAAGCCGAGGAGGAGACCGGGCTCGATCCCCGCGGTGTCGAGGTGTTCGGCCTGCTGCCGACCCTGTGGGTTCCCGTGTCGGGGTTCGTGGTGGCGCCGGTCATCGGCTGGTGGCGCGACCCGTCGCCGGTCAGCGCGGTCGACAGGGCCGAGGTCGCCAGCGTGCATCGCATCCCGATCGCCGAACTCGCCGATCCCGCGCACCGCATGCGGGTGCGTCACCCTTCCGGCTACGTCGGGCTGGGATTCGAGGTTCACGGGCTCACCGTGTGGGGCTTCACCGCGGGATTGCTCTCCGGTGTCCTGGAACTCGGGGGCTGGGCACTGCCATGGGATCCGGATCGCGTTGTCACGGTGGGGGCCGAGCCGGACGAGGACTCCCCGTGAAGCCGGGTCCGCCGAGGTCTGGCCCCTGGCCTTGCGGGCTGGCCGTCGAGCCTTCCGGGTTGGCCGCTGAGCCTTCCGGGTTGGCCGCCGGTGGGCCGCGTTTCCGGGCCGGTTTTCGCGGTTGGTGGGCGGCTAGTCCGAGGGGTGTGGGGTTGGCCGCATGAACCTGGTGGATGCGGTGGTGCTCGCTGCGCTCGTGGTCTTCGCGTGGTCCGGCTGGCGTCAGGGTTTCGTGGCAGGCCTGCTGTCGTTCGTCGGGTTCCTCGCCGGTGGTCTCGCGGCGGCGCTGCTCCTCCCGCAGTTCGTGGAGCGGGCGAACCTGCCGTACCTCACCGGCGCGATCCTCCTCGCAGGTGCGGTTCTCGTGTGCGCGGTCCTGGGCCAGGCGCTGGCGTCGATGCTCGGACGACGCCTGCGATCAGGGATCTCCTGGCAGAGCGCGCGCTTCGCCGACTCGGCAGCCGGGGCTGCACTCAACGTGATCGCGCTGGCCGCGGTCCTGTGGATCATCGCCAGCGCGGTGAGCCTGCTCCCCGAGGCACCGGTCTCGCGCCAGATCCGCTCCTCGGCGCTGCTCACCGGAATCGACCGGCTGGTCCCGGACCAGGCCCGCGACCTGTTCGCCGACCTGCGCGGGGCGGTTGATGCCTCCGGGCTGCCGCGGGTCTTCGCCGGGCTCGCGGAGTACGCCGGCCCCGAGGTGCCCGCGCCCGACCGTGAGCTGCTGCGCGACCCGGCCGTGCGCGCGGCCTGGCCCTCCCTGGTGAAGGTCAGCGGCAGTGCTTGCGCATCGGGGATCGTGGGCTCGGGTTTCGTGTACGCCCCGGACCTGGTCATGACCAATGCCCACGTGGTTGCGGGGATGGACTCCCCCCGGCTGCGGGTGCCCGGGGATGCCGCGCTGTACGCGGGCGAGGTCGTCGCCATAGACCCGAGAATCGATCTTGCGGTCATCCGCGTGGCTGACCTGCCGGCACCCCCCATCCGGTTCGCCGAGCGCATCGCGGAGACAGGCGACTCGGCGGTGGTGGCGGGCTTCCCCGGCGGCGGGGACCTCGTGGCGGAGCCCGCCCGGATCCGGGATCGCGTCGCGGCGCGCGGAGAGGACGTGTACGGCCGCTCCGGGGTGGTGCGCGAGGTCTACGCCTTCCGCGGCATCGTCGTCCCGGGCAATTCAGGTGGCCCGCTGCTCGCGCCCAACGGCCGGGTGCTCGGCGTCGTGTTCGCCGCGGGGCTGGGCGCGCCTGACACCGGCTATGCCATCACCGCCCAGCAGGCGGAGTCCATCGCCGAGGCAGGGTTGTCCTCCACCGCGCCCGTCGACACGGGTGCCTGCCGGTCGTAGCGGTCAGCCTCTGAGACCGAGGGCGGCCAGCAATTCGTCGAGGCCGTCGGGCCGCGGTCCGTTGTACGCCCGCAGGCCGTGGCAGGCGCGATCGTGCAGGCGTGTGGCGCCGGTGGGATTCCCTCGCGCAAGGTGGGTCCGACCCGCGGCGGCCTGGGCAAGCGCCTTCCACAGCGCGACCTCTTCCGCGGGTGCGCAGCGCCACCGTTGCTCGAGGACCTCGTGGGCGTGAAAGGGGAGTTCGTCAGCGAGGTACGCCGCCGCCTCGTCGATGGCCTGTGCCGACGTGACGACGTCACGCTCGGGGACCTGGGGGAAGGCGGCGTCGCTGCCGGCCGAGCCGTCCCGGGGCAGCGGGCGGCCGAGTCGGTCGCGCGGGCGCTCAGCGGGCGTGGAGCCCCTCCAGCCACTTGTGGAGCACCGCGTCGAAGCGATCCGGGGCCTCCTCGTGGGGGAAATGCCCCACGCCGTCGATGACGTGGAAGTCGTAGCCGTCGCTGGCCCACTCGCCCGAGCCCTCCGCCGTGCGCAGGAGCACCGACGGATCGCGCTCGCCGTGCACGTGCAGGACGGGCACCTCGATAGGGGTCTCCATCCGACGGTCGTACCGGATGCCGTCACTGCGCAGCAGGGACCGAACGGCCCAGCGGTGGTACTCCACGGCGCAGTGCGCCGTCGGCCACAGGGAGAACGCTGAGCGGTACACCTCGGCAGTCCGGGGGTCGGGCCACTCGGGGTCCCCGGACCAGCTGCGCAGGAGGGTCTCGACTCGCGCGCAGTCGCGGGCCATGAGCGAGCGCTCGGGCAGGAACGGCCACTGGAATCCGATGGCGTACAGGGCCTGGCGACGTTGGATGCTGTCGCGGGCCATGGCCCTGCGCAGTCGCCGGGGATGCGGCATCGACACCGGAGCGATACCGGTCACGACCTCCGGATCGAGGACCGCCATGCTCCACGCGATCAGGCCGCCCCAGCCCTGCCCCACCACGGTGGCGGCGGGCTCGCCGAGCGACCGGATCACGCCGGCGACGTCGTGGGACAGGGTGGTCGGGTCGTAGCCGTGGGGCGTGTGGTCCGACCCGCCGTAGCCCCTGAGATCCATGGCCACGGCGCGATATCCCGCCTCGGGGAGGCTCTCGAGTTGGTGCCGCCACGACCACCAGAAGGTGGGGAAGCCGTGCAGGAGCACCACGAGCGGGCCTTCTCCGGCTTCCACGATGTGGAAGCGCGCGCCATTGGCGGAGATCTCCCGGTGCTCCCAGGGTCCGGGCATCCGGATCACGGACTCGGGATCGAGAAGCGTCACGTGCTGCTGCTGGGGCGGGAGTCGAGGGGCCCGGTGTCGATCTCGACGATGTCGATCTCCGTCACGATGATGGTCTCGACCGGCTCGCTCACGGCCGAGGTCAGGGCGGCCTTGGTCTGCTCGATCTCCGCGACTGTCTTCGGCATGCCCTTGATGCGCTGCGACTCGCGGTAGCCGAGGAAGCCGACGACGGCGGCCACGAGGAAGAGCACGAGCGTGACGATGCCGAAGCCCGCCCACACCGGCAGGCCGAGCGCCACGAGGACATACGCGATGGTGACCAGGAGGAAGATCCCGCCGAGCCCGGCCATGGTGAGGGCGATAAGAACCAGCAGGCTGGTCTTCGCGGCGGTGCGCCAGGTCTGCTGGAGCTCCAACTTGGCGAGCTCGACCTGCGCCTTCACCAGCCGCTGCAGGTCGGCGACCGCGGAGGAGACGAGGTCCTTCAAGGACGCCTGGCTGGGGTCCTGTGCCATGCGGGCACCTCCCGATGCTGCTCACGGGGCCGGATGGCCGCCTCTCGGGCGAGGTTAGTGGGTCGGGGACGGGCCGGCACCGTCATCCCCGGGGAGAGCACGGTCAATCTCCGTGACCGGGCGGTCGCCGGCGGGGGGATTGCCCTGGTAGACGTCGGGAATGCCGTCGCCATCGCGGTCGGCCTCCTCGATGAGAGCCAATTGCCCGTAGTGCCGGTTGCGGGCCAGCAGGAGGCCCGTGGCGATGGCCGCGGAGATCAAGGAGGCGGCGAAGATGGCGATCTTGGCCGAGTCGAGCGTGGATTCGCTGTCCGAGTAGGCGAGTTCGGCGATGAGCAGTGCGACGGTGAAGCCGATGCCGGCGAGTGCGCCGATGGCGGTGACATCCCGCCAGCCGATGCCGGGGTTGAGGCTGGCCCGCGTGAAGCGTGCAGTGAACCAGGCGGTCACCAGCACGCCCACGGGCTTGCCGATGATGAGGCCGGCCATGATGCCCCAGGCAACCGGGTTCGTCAGCGGCTCGATGATCCCCGTCGACCGCAGGTCGACGCCGGCCGCGAAGAAGGCGAAGAGCGGCACGCAGACGCCGGCGCTGAGGGGGAGCAGCATCCACTGGAGGCGGTCGAGCGGGGACTGGGTCTCGCCCGGGTCGACGCTCGCTCGCGTGAGCAGGGCGAGGGCGACGCCGGCGACGGTGGCGTGGATCCCGCTCTCGTGCATCGCCCACCAGGTCGCGAGGACGAGCGGGACGTAGATCCAGGGACTGCGGACCCGGCGGCGCTGGAGCACCCAGTAGAGCGCGAGGAGTGCCACGGCGAGGAGGAAGTAGCCGGGGGAGAACTTCGAGGAGTAGAAGATCGCGATGATCGTGATCGCGCCGAGGTCGTCGACGACGGCGAGGGTGAGGAGGAAGGCGCGCAGGGCCACCGGGAGCCGGCGGCCCACCACGGCGAGTACGGCCAGGGCGAAGGCGATGTCCGTGGCCATGGGTGTCGCCCAGCCGACGAGTGCGCCTTCCGCGCCTGTGGTCGACACGAGGGCAACGAAGATGATCGCGGGCACCACCATTCCGCCGAGTGCGGCGGCGATCGGAACGGCCGCCTGGCTGGGTCGCGAGAGCGTGCCGTGGGTGAGCTCGTGCTTGAGTTCAAGGCCGGCGACGAAGAAGAAGACCGCGAGCAACCCGTCGGACGCCCACTGGGCGAGCGTGAGGTTCAGTCCCAGGGCGGCCGGCCCGACGACGAGATTGCTCAGCGCGAGGTAGGAGTCGCCCCACGGGGAGTTCACCCACAGCAGCGCGAGCGTGGCCGCGGCGAGGAGGAGGACGCCGCCGATGGTCTCTCCGCGCAGGGCACGGAGCAGCCACACGCGCTCGGCAAGGGGCGGCCGGGCGAAGAGCTCGCTGTCGGTCACGGATCCTCCTGGAGGCGTGGCTACGTCACGCCGACCAGGCTTCCCGGCACACCGCTACGAGGGTATCGCTCAGTCTTCGCTCGCCGCGGTCCCCATGCCGGTGGCGATGAGGTTCATGACCGTCGGGTCTGCCAGCGTGGTCACGTCGCCGAGGCTGCGGTTCTCGGCGACATCGCGCAGGAGCCGTCGCATGATCTTGCCCGACCTGGTCTTGGGTAGTTCGGCCACGATCATGATCTGACGCGGCTTCGCGATCGGGCCGATCTCCTTGGTCACGTGCGCGCGCAGCTCCGCAACGAGATCGGTGGCGTCCTCGTCGCTGCCCGCGCGCAGGATCACGAATGCGACGATCCCCTGACCGGTCATCTCATCGGTAGCCCCAACCACCGCTGCCTCGGCGACGGCCGGGTGCGAAACCAGTGCGGACTCGACCTCCGTCGTCGAGATGCGGTGGCCTGAGACGTTCATGACGTCGTCCACTCGGCCGAGGAGCCAGATCGCGCCATCGTCGTCCAGCTTGGCCCCGTCCCCGGCGAAGTAGGTTCCGGGCCACCGTGACCAGTAGGTGTCGACGTACCTCTGGTCGTCGCCCCAGATGCCGCGGAGCATGGCCGGCCACGGCTCGGACAGGACGAGGTAGCCGCCGCCGCCGAGGTCCACGGGGTTGCCCGCGTCGTCGACGACCCTCGCGCTGATACCGGGCAGCGGCCGCATCGCCGAGCCGGGCTTGCAGTCAGTGACGCCGGGCAGGGGCGAGATCATGATGGCGCCCGTCTCGGTCTGCCACCAGGTGTCCACGATGGGGGTGCGCCCGGACCCGATCACCTCGCGGTACCAGATCCACGCCTCCGGATTGATGGGCTCGCCCACGCTGCCGAGGAGGCGTAGCGATGACAGGTCGTGCTGAGCGGGGATGTCGTCGCCCCACTTCATGAAGGTCCGGATCGCGGTCGGAGCGGTGTAGAAGATGGTCACGCCGTACTTCTCCACGATCTCCCAGAACCTGCCGCGGTGCGGGGTGTCCGGAGTGCCCTCGTAGATCACCTGGGTCACGCGGTTGGAGAGCGGCCCGTAGACGATGTAGGAGTGGCCGGTGACCCAGCCGATGTCTGCGGTGCACCAGTAGATGTCCTCGTCGGGCTTGAGGTCGAAGACGTTCCAGTGCGTGTACGACGCCTGGGTGAGGTAGCCGCCGCTGGTGTGGAGGATCCCCTTCGGCTTCCCGGTGGTCCCCGAGGTGTAGAGGATGAAGAGCGGATGCTCGCTGTCGAAGGCCTCCGGCACATGGGTCTCGGGCTGGCGGTCGACGATGTCGTGCCACCAGACATCCCGACCCTGCTTCATCGGGACGTCCTGTCCGGTGCGCCGGACGACGAGGACATGCTCCACGCTCGGGGTCTTCTCCACGGCCTCGTCCACCGAGGGCTTCAGCGCCATCCGAGACCCGCGACGGTTCTGCCCGTCGGTCGTGATGACGAGCCTGGCCTGGGCATCGTCGATCCGCGAGCGAAGGGCCTCGGCGGAGAACCCCGCGAAGACAACCGAGTGCGCGGCGCCGATCCGGGCGCACGCCAGCATCGCGACGACGGCCTCAGGGATCATCGGCATGTAGATGGCGACTCGGTCCCCTGCCGTGACTCCTAGTTCGGCCAGGGCGTGCGCAGCCTTCGCCACATCCCGCTGCAACTCCGCGTACGTGACGGCGCGGGTGTCGCCGGGCTCGCCTTCGAAGTAGAACGCCACCTGATCGCCGTGTCCCGACTCCACGTGGCGGTCCACACAGTTGTAGGCGACGTTGAGCTTGCCTCCGACGAACCACCGGGCGAACGGCGCCCGCGACCAGTCGAGGACCTCATCGAAGGGCGCCGACCAGTCCAGGCGCTCGGCCTGGCGGCCCCAGAAGGCCAGGCGGTCTCGCGCTGCCTCGTCGTACATGTCGGCCTTGGCGTTGGCCTGGGCCGCGAACTCCGCGCTCGGGGGGAACTGCCGGTTCTCCACGAGGAGGTTCTCCAGCGCCTCCTGCGGGGCGCCTTCCGGTGAGTCGGCCACGGGACCTCCCAGGGTGGGTGACGGGCGGAACTGAGGTGTGGGGGCCACGCTAGCCGGGTCACACCGGCGCGTCCCAGGGAACCTTCACCCCGCTTCATGCGTCAGGATGGTGGAGTCAGAACGGCGTTCCACCCGTCCCCGTCCCCCCCCGAGGAGGTCCCGTGCCGGCCCGGGTCCTCGTGCCCCTTCTTCTCGCCTTGGCTGCGGCCCTTGGCCTCGTCCTGGGCGCGGTGCTGCCGGGTTCGTCCTCGGCCCCCGTCTCAGGCACGTCCTCCGCGCCGGCCGGCTCGTCGGAGTCGTCCGCCGCGGCGGAAGCGACCGACGCACCGGCCGATCCGGCGGCCACCTCCTCGGAGTCGGCGTCGACCGATTCAGGGGCAGGCTCCGGCGAGGTGACCGGAGCGGGCGGAGGGGTGTCCGCGGTCAACCAGCCGCAGCCGGAGTTCGAGATCACCAAGCTCGCGCCCGGGGAGAAGCCACCGCAGTTCGTCGTGATCTCGTTCGACGGGGCCTGCAGCAATGACATATTCCGGCGCTACATGGACGTCGCCGATCAGGTCGGCGCGTTCTACACCTTCTTCGTGTCGGGGCTGTGCCTGCTGCCGGAGGAGCAGAAGTTCCTGTACGAGACCCCCGGTCGGGACGCGGGATCCTCGGCGATCGGATTCGCGGACAACTCCGATGAGGTAGTCCAGCGGATCGCCAACTACAAGGAGGCCTACGAGAAGGGCCACGAGATCGGAACGCACTTCCTCGGCCACTGGTGCGAGCCGAACGACGGCGCCGTCAACTCCTGGGGTGCCTCCGAGTGGGAGAGCGAGTTCCAGCAGGACGCGACGTTCATGAACGACTGGGCGGAGATCAACGGGGTGGCCGATCCCCAGCCCCTCCCGTTCAACCACAGCGTGGTCCAGGGTGCCCGCACCCCGTGCCTCGAGGGCCAGCGCGACGTGATGTACCCCATCTTCGTCGACAACGGGTTCACCTACGACGCCTCGAACGCCGGGATGCTGCAGTGGCCCGTGAAGAACGAGTACGGCTTGTGGGACTTCCCGCTGCAGACGATCAAGGTCTCCGGGTACGACCGCTCCAATCTGTCCATGGACTACAACTTCCTGTGCGCCCAGAACGACTGCAATCAGGAGGCCGACCAGGCGACGTGCGACAACATCGAGCAGTCGACGTACGACTCCCTCATGGCGGCGACGGACGCGGTCTACAACGGGAACCGGGCCCCCTTCTTCTTCGGCAACCACTTCAATACCTGGGTGTGCGGCGCCTACACCAATGCCCTGACCCGCTTCATCACCGAGGCATCCGCGAAGTACCCGGACCTTAAGTTCGTGAGCAATGCGCAGTTGGTCCAGTGGCTCGAGGCGCAGGACCCGGCCGTCCTGGACGAGCTGGTTTCCGAGGGAGCGCAGGTCTACTGAGCGACCCGCTCGCGGCGCTCGAACGCGTGCCGCGTATCGCCGAGGCGTGCGCAGCGGCGCGTGCCGAGGTGGACACGCTCCTGTGGGACCGATCGGCGCGAGCGCGAGCGGGTGAGATCGTTGCAGCGTCCGCCCTCGTAGGAGCCCGCGACTCCGCCGCGCTGGACGGCGCGGAGATGTCGCTTGACGCCATACGTGCGGGTCTCGACTCATCCCCCCTCGGCCGCGCGGTCGCGGCATCAGTGGCGGTCACGGCCGGGGTGCCCCAGCAGGTGGACACCTGGGGTCGCGCACCGCTACAGGTCCTCGCCCACCTGCATGCCCTCGCCGCTCGTGGCTTCGAGGATCCCGAGCAGTTGGGGAGGCCGCGCCAGTCCGACGACGTGGTCGACGCCCTGCACATCGGGGCGCCGGCGGCGTGGCGGGAGATCCCCTCGCGGCTCACCGCCCTCGCGGATCTCCTCACGGGACCGAGCGAGGCTCCTGCGCTGCTCGTGGCCGCGATCGCACACGGCGAGATCCTGGCCCTGCGTCCCTTTCGGTGGGGGTCGGGCCTGGTCGCTCGCGCCACGGTTCGCCTCGTCATCGCCTCGACGGGGCTCGATCCCGACCTGATGTCGTGCCCGGAGGCGGGCATGCTCTCGCTCGGGCGGACGTCCTATGTGGCGGCCGTGCGCGGGTATCTCAGCGGCGAGCCGGAGGGAATGGCCGAGTGGGTGGCCTGGAACGCCGCCGCCGTCGGGTTCGGCGCTTCTCGCGCCTCCGCACACCGGGCATCCGCGCTCCCGTGATGGGCGCCTTCTTCGCCCGTGGCCGTCCAGCACACAGCCACAGGGCCCCCGTCGGGTCCGCAGGCCATACTGGGGGGCCGGTCCCTCGACCCCCAGGAGCCCCATGAACTACTCCGTACGCCCGCTGATCCGGGTGTCGCTTCCCGCACTCCTCACCACGGCGCTTGTCGCGGCTCTGTCCTCGACGTCCTGGGCGGCACCCGCGCCCCTGCCGCGCACGGAGTGCCCGACCATTCCCTGGATGCCGCTGTCGGAAGCCCATGAGGTCATCAACCTCGAACCCGTGCAGGAAGACCCGGAGAACGCGGTCGATACCTACAAGTCCGGCGGCGACAACGAGATCCCCGATGATTTGTGGCCGTCGTACGTGGCTCCCGATCCCTGGCTCAAGAACTCCACCCGGAACCTGCAGTTCCAGATGTCGCAGTTCATCTCCTCCCCGGGCGGTGAGATCTGCGAGACCATCTACGACACGACGCCTGATGGCTACACGTGGGGATCGATGTCGTCGGCCATCAACGCGATGTGGCCTTATCTCCGCGACCAGTACGTGATGCCCTCGACCCTGGGGCCCTACTTCGCAGGCAACTACACGCTCACGCCCGCTCCGGGCGACATCAAGATCACGACGAACTACAAGGCCCAGAACATGGAGTTCTACGCCTACGAGGGCGGCGGTGACTCGGGCACGCCGATCATGAGGTACTTCGTCACCGACGAGTGGGGCAATGAGTACATCGCCCACGCCACGAGCGCGGAGACGTCCGAGGAACTCGCGCAGGACTTCAACGACGCCGTGCTCCCCGAGGGGTGGACGAAGGATGCCCGCTACCTCGAGGAGAACCTCATCATCCGGCCGGCAGAAGGCTCCGACGGTTCCTTCCACTACCTGGTGCTGCGCGATAGCGCCGACATCGGCTACCACCAGATCAGCTGGGGTCGCGAGGGGCAGCTTCAGGCGCAGGTGCCGAACATGCCGGTGTGGGGCGGCCAGGAGGACGACCGCCTTGAGGGCTACGCCGGGCCGAAGAGGACCGAGCGCAACCTCATCCACGGTGCGGCCGGCGATGACCGCCTCATCCCCGGGCCGCGCTCGGCCGACCTGTGGGGCGATGCGGGCCTGGACATCGCCGTCCTCCCCGGGAGGTGGGGCCAGTACCGCGTCGTCGACGCCTCCCAGGACGGCTCCGACGTCCAATTGGCCATCCGCCTCGACGGGAAGTGGATCTACTACTCCCTGAACTACGTCGAGGTCGTGAAGGTGAACCACAAGCGCATCAAGACGATCGACCTGCACGCGCCTTAGACGGCATCGCTACCGCGTCTGAACGTCGGCGCCGTTCAATGCGGGCCGTGGTGCCACCTCGGCCAGGTCCACGCCGTCATTGCGCAGCGGCGTCCGGGGGAGCGGCCGGTCGAGGTTCCGGGGCGGTTGGACGGTGAGCACCCAGGGATACGCCATCCCGTCGGTGATGGAGTGTGCCTGGACTCGCCCGGTGAGCGAAGTGTGGGGTGACATCTCCCCGGGAGAGATGAGCCAGCGCAGCCGAACGGCCCCTGCGCCGGTGCCCGCCGGCACGTCCAGTGCCCCGAGTCCCCGCAACGCAGTGCCGTCCAGGGGCGTGAGCACGACACGATCCGCAGCGCTGGCGAGGGCCGCGGTCACCACGAGCGTGCGATCTCGGAAGAAGGTGTCGACCAGTCCACCGCGTACGGCGAGAGCGGGAGCCGACCCGGCGCCGGCGCACAGCGTGCGCAGGGCCTCATCAAGGGTTGCCTGCGCGTCGTCCGACATTGCGACGTCGGATCCATCGGAACGGACGAGGGGGGAGACAGGGGGCCCAGCGGGTGCCGCGCAGTCGGTAGGGGCAACAGTGAGGTCAAGGCGCGTCTCGCCGGCTGCCGGGATGGGCACGTCGGTGACGGGGAGCACGGCGATCCGGGGTCCGGCGGGAGCCGGGGATACCCGTTCGTCGCGCTGGGGATCTCCGGTCACGATGAGCCGGAGTCGCACCGCGGCGGTCGCGGAGCCGTCGGGTGTCCCCAGACCGCCCGGCCATCCGGAGTCACCGTCGGCAAGGCGAACGCCAACCTGCCCGGCCACGGAGATGCCCGTGATCTCGAGGCGGTCGGGGAGGGCCTGCTGCTCCGACCACCAGCGAGCGCCCGACGCCACCGTGGCGCCGACCATCGCGAGGGAGACGACGCCGATGGCGAGCACCGGCCAGGCGCGCGCCGGGCCGCGGCCGCCCTGCGGAGCGGGGACGCCCTGCTCCAGCACCTCCATGATTCGACGCTAGACCGGACTTCACCCCGGCGCCACCGCCGCGCGACGGTGGCGCTCGATGACGAGGACCTTGACGACAAAGGCCACGACGATGGCGATGACGGCGCCCAGAGCGGTGAACGCGAAGCGCTCGGCGACGATGTCCAGGGCGCTGGTCGCCTTGGAGTTCATGAGGATGATCGCCGGGGTGAGGAACAGGACGTAGACCCAGTACGGCAGCCTCAGGACGAATCGCGACGCGAGGGCGCAGTAGAGGAGGGCGGCGCTCATCGACAGTTGGAGCGTCGGCGGCAGGTCAATCAGGGCGAATACCAGCGCGATCGCCAGTCCCGCGACCGTCCCGCCCAGCCGGTGGAACGTCTTCCTGATCGTGTCCGTCGCAGACGGTTGCAGGATGACGACCAGGGTGAGGATGAGCCAACCGCCGTGGTCGACGGGACCGCTGGAGAGGACGCCCCAGGTGGCGAGGCCGATGACGACGGCCATGACGATCCCATACGTGACGGCAGCGCTCCTGCTGTGTGGTCGCGTGGGAAAGTGCGGCCGTCGATCGCCGAGGATCACGCGGGAGATGCCCGTGACCCACAACCCGCACGCGGCCATCGCCAGCCCTGCGACGAGCGCGGTCGCCACACCGGGACTGACGCCGGTGATGGTCGGGGGCGCAGTCACGGTGATGGAGATGGCCAGCGGAACGACGAGGACGGGGCTGTGGAGTCCACGGCGCGCCGTCAGAGCGGCACCGCCGGCGAGGAGTCCCATGAAGACGCCGCCCGCAAGCGGGTATGGGTGGACGAGGACAGCGAGGAACGCCGCTATGCCGGCGACCACCGACAGGGCGGCGCTCAGGCGCAGGTCGTAGAAGCCGGCGGTGATCGCGATCACGCCGCCGTAGACGCACAGGGAGGTGAGTCCGCCGACACCCAGCATGAGGAGCAGGACCGGGGGGATCATCAGCGCGATGAAGACCATCCCGAGCAGGATGGCCTTCTGCATCGTCGTCGCCTTGGGTACGGCGGATACCTCCGGGCCCGAAGCGCTCACGAACCGCGGCCCCGACGGTTCCACAGGTGCCACGCGATGCCCACCGCGATGATGCCCACGATGACCGCTGCGCCGATCGCGACCGAGCGCCCCTGGTCGACGCTCGGCACGCGGCTGCGCATCGTCACCGGCCGTCGGAAGTCGAGGATGGGCCATCCGCGCTCCCGCGCCACTCGCCGAAGCTCGGCGTCTGGGTTCACCGCGGTGGGATGCCCGACGGATTCCAGCATCGGCAGGTCGGTGATGGAGTCGGTGTAGGCGTGGCACTGCGAGAGGTCGTAGCCGCGCTCGGCGGCGAGATCCCTCATGGCCTGCGCTTTGCCCTCTCCGTAGGCGTAGAAGAGGATGTCGCCCGTGTAGCGGCCGTCTTCCACGACGAGTCGGGTCCCCACGGACAGGTCGGCGCCGACTCGCTCGGCGATGGGGTCGACCACCTCGGTCCCGGATGACGAGATGACAACGATGTCCTCACCGGCATCCCGATGCTGCTCGATGAGCTCGAGTGCCTCGTCGTACACGACCGGATCGATGATGTGGTCGAGTGTCTCCGCCACGATCTCCTGGACTCGGGAGACATCCCATCCGCGCACGAGATCGGACATGTAGCGGCGCATCGTCTCCATCTGGTCATGGTCCGCGCCGGAGGCGAGGAAGACGAACTGCGCGTATGCGCTGCGCACGACATCGCGGCGCCCGAGGAGCCCGCCTCGGTAGAACGGTCGCGTGAAGGCCAGGGCGCTCGAGGTAGCCAGGATCGTCTTGTCCAGGTCGAAGAACGCCGCGCGGCGCGTGACCGCCATGGTGGCCAGGGTAGGCGAGTGCACCCGTCCACAGGTCGGCGGAGACCCGCGTGTCCACAGGCCGGCGCCGAGGCCGGGAATATCCGCGCGCGACGGGCGACGCTGCGCCCATGACCGCTCCCGACGGACTCGCCCTGCTCGTCACCGCTGATTCGCTCCTCCTCGACGATCTCCTGGCCATGGCGGCCGCAGCCGGGGTCGAGGTCGTTGTCGCCGACACCACCGTCGCGGCCCTCCCGCGGTGGTCGGCGTCCTCCCTGGTCGTGGTCGCCGAGGATCTGCTGCCCGATCTGGTCGATGCCGGAATACCTCGGCGCGACGGCATTGTCGTCGTCGCCCGTACGTTCGAAGGAGAGCACGCCCCGGAGCCTCGCCTGTGGCGGAATGCCGTCGCACTGGGCGCGGCCGAGGTCATCGAGGTCCCGGAAGGCAGGGCGCGCCTCGTCGAACTGCTCGGGGACACGGTGAATGGCCCCCTCATCAGCGGTCCGGTCATCAGCGTGGTGTCGGGGCGGGGAGGTGCGGGTGCCTCGACCCTGGCCTGCGCCGTGGCACTTGCCGCCGAGGACTGCCTGCTCGTGGATGCGGATCCCCTCGGCGGTGGAGTGGACCTGCGCCTGGGCGCGGAGGATGAGCGCGGACTTCGCTGGCCCGAGCTCGGCGCCACCCGCGGGCGCGTCTCTCCGCTTGCCCTCAGGGATGCGTTGCCAAGGCACAGATCGCCAAGCGGAGCGATGCTGCCGGCCCGACGTCGACCCGGGTCGGTGTCCTTTGTCGCAGCAACGCGCGACGGTGCCATGCCGATCCCTATCGACTGCCTCTCCGCCGTACTCGAGGCGGGTTGCCGCGGCTATCCGCTCACCGTCATCGATTGCCCTCGTCACCTCGACGACTCGACCCGCTATGCCTGGGGCCGCAGCCGGGTCGCGATCGTCGTCGTACCCGATGACGTCCCGGGAGTGGTGGCATCGTCAGTCCTGCTGGACGCCATCCGCTCCTGCGTCGCGGACGTCCGCGTCGTCGTGCGCAGGACGCGCGACTCCCTCCTCACGGAGGCGGATATCGGGCGTTCCCTGGGATACCCGGTGCTGGGCTGCATGCCGCACGATCGCGCCCTCGCGCGAGGGGAGCCGGTGATCGATGCGGGGCAGGCGCTGCGCCGCTTCGCCCAGCGGGTGCTGGAGGAGTGTGGAGGCCCGCGGCTGGGGCGCCGGTCGGCATCGCGTCGGCTGCGGGCATCCGCATCGCGCCGGAGCGCCTCATGATCGCGGACACCCTGGTGGATCGGGTGCGCCAGAGGCTCATCGACCACGGTGAGGCCGACTCGGCGAGCCCCGCCATGGTGGCGCGCGCTCTGCGCGATGAGGGCGTCGTCCTCGGGGATTCGGGTGTCCTCGAGCTCGTCTCGACGCTGCGCGACGAGTTGATCGGACTGGGTCCCCTGCGCAGCCTCCTCAACGACACTTCGGTCACGGACATCCTCGTGAATCCGCCGGGCCAGGTCTGGATCGATCGCGGCCTCGGCATGGAACGCGTCGACGTGCGGCTGGGAGGCGAGGCTTCGGTGCGCCGACTTGCGACGCGGCTCGCCTCGGCCGCCGGACGCCGCCTTGACGAGGCGAGCCCGTACGTCGATGCCCGTCTTCCGGACGGTATTCGCCTCCACGCCGCCATCCCGCCGATCGCGGCGGAGGGGACGCTGCTCTCGCTGCGCATCCCCCGGCGACGCGCCTTCGACCTCGCGGAACTCGTCGACGTCGGGACGGTCGGCCCGGACGGCGCGCACTGGCTCGCCGAGTTGGTTCGCTGCCGCCTGAGCTTCCTGGTGACTGGAGGCACCGGGTGCGGCAAGACCACCATCCTCTCGACGCTGCTCGGTCTCGTGTCGCATTCCGAGCGGCTCCTCCTCGTCGAGGACTCCGCAGAGTTGCGGCCCGACCACCCCCACGTCGTGAGGCTGGAGGCGCGCCCGCCGAATCTGGAGGGCGCGGGCGCGGTCACGCTGCGCGACCTGGTGCGTCAGGCCTTGCGCATGCGTCCTGATCGCGTTGTCGTGGGAGAGGTCCGCGGAGCGGAGGTCGTTGACCTGCTGTCCGCACTGAATACGGGCCACGAGGGCGGATGCGGCACCGTCCACGCCAACTCCGCCGAGGACGTCCCGGCCAGGCTGGAAGCCCTGGGACTTGCTGCCGGGATGCCGCGTCCCGCGGTCCACGCGCTTGTGGCGGCCGGTCTGGATGCGATCGTCCACGTCGAGCGGCCGTCCGACACGGGATCGTCCCGAAGGGTGACGGGGATCTTCGTCCTTCGGCGCGAGCCCTCCGGCCTCGTCATCTCGCTTCCCGCGCTGGTGCGCAACGGGACTGACCTCGTGCCGGCCACCGCCATGCCGGACTTCGCGGCCATGCTGGCGCGGTCAGTTGGACGACGGGCTGGGGCATGCTGATCTGGGCGGCTCTCGCGGCAGCCGCGGCAGCCTTCCTGCTCGTGCCCGGTTCGGGGGCCGGGGCCTTGCGCGGCGGCGGTGTCGTGGGTGCCGAGGTCGTCCGGCGGGCCGGCTGGGCGGGTCGCCTCTCGGTCGCGGCCAAGGGCATCGAGCGGCGCATCAGCGCCGCCCTGCCCGGCTCCCGGCGCAGGCGCGCCGCGGAGCATGACCGCGTGATCGAGGCGCTCGGAGCCCTGGTGTCCGAAGTCCGCGCGGGGCAGCCCATCCGCCGGGCGTGGGAGCGGGCCGTGGCCAGCGTGTCTCCGGGGTCGACCCCGGTCGCCCATCGGTCACTCGCGGCTTCCCGCTGGGGCGGCGACGTGGTTGCCGCGCTCCGGCAGGACGCGCGCGACATGCGGGAACCGCTGCTGGAGGGCCTCGCGGCGTGCTGGTCGGTGTCGGAGGGCACGGGCGCGGGGCTCGCCAGTTCGGTGGAGCGCCTGGTCGAGGGCGCCCGCGCCGCCGCCGACGTCCGAGTGCAACTCGAGGCGCACCTGGCGGCACCGCGCGCTACCGCGAGGCTGCTCGCGACGCTGCCACTGCTCGGGCTCCTGCTGGGCGTGTCCCTGGGCGGAGATCCGGTCTCATGGCTGCTGGGCTCCGCGATGGGCCGGGCCTGCGTGGTCGGCGGTGTTGCGCTCACGCTCCTCGGGCTGTGGTGGACCGGCAGGATCGCCGATCGGGCAGAACGGCTGCTGTGAGGCCCCCGCGATGATGCTCTCCCCGTTGCCGCTCGTGATCCTGGCCGCGGCGCTGCTGATGCTTGCCGTGGCACTCGCCCTCCCGGGGTCGTCAGCGCGCCGCCTCGGTCGTCGGAGGTCGCCCCGGGGCGCGGCTTGGCCGGGCCGCCGGTCCGGAGGGTTGGCAACCCTGGCGGACCCGACGGCGGTGCGCGTCATCTTCGCGGTGGCGGGTGCGGGTACGGCGCTCGTGGTGGGCGGTGTCCCGGGGATCGCCGTGGGGGTCACCCTCGCGATCGCAGGTCCCTACGTCATCTCGCGCCTCGAGCCCCGTGCCGCACGGCGCAGACGCGAGGAGATCCAACGGCAGGCATCCGGGGCCGCTGATCTGCTGGCAGCGTGCTTGGCCTCGGGGGCACCGGTGGCACATGCCGTCGAAGCGGTTGCCGAGGCCATGGGGCCGCCGATCGCCGAGCCCCTGCGCGGCGTCGTCGCATCGCTCGAACTCGGTGCCGATCCGGCCGATGCATGGCGATCGCTGGCGGATGAGCCGGGGCTCGGAGCATTGGGACGTGCCGTCGCTCGCAGCGCGGACTCCGGAGCCCCCCTGGCGACCCTGCTCCCCGGTATCGCGGACGACGTGCGACGCGCGGATCGCATACGCGCCGAGACTGCCGCGCGCGCGGCCGGGGTGCGGGCGGTCGGGCCCCTGGCGGCCTGCTTCCTGCCGGCATTCCTTCTGCTGGGCGTTGTCCCGATCGTGGTGTCGCTCGCCCTTCCGCTTCTTGCCGAAGGCGTCGGCGGATGACTGCTCAGGCGCGTCGATCGCGCACGATCACCACGATGACAACAACGACGGTCGCCAGCACGAACGTCGCGCCGCCGAGGATGAGCGCGACGACAGCGGCGCTTCCCAGCCTGCTCACGGGTTCCACGGCCTTGGGGATCACGGGCTCGGGCGTGGGCTCGGTGCCGGCTTCCTCAGGCGTGGGTGAGGGCTCCTCATCGGTTCCCCCGGCGGACTTCGGAAGGCCCTCCGTGGGCACATCGACGCGGATAAGTCGGTCGTCGGACTCGCTGGCGACGACCAGTGACTTGCCATCGGGGGTCCAGGTGATGGCCTCTCCCTGCACCTGGTCGGGCAGGGGGAAGCCCGCGAGCAGCTTCCCGACCGGCGTGCCCGAGTAGATCCGGGCCTCGGCGTAGTCGCGGACGACGTAGCGCGTCGCGTCGGGTGACATCGCCGCGTCTGTGACGAACCCCTGCTCCTCGCCGATCTTGCGAAGCGGCGTCACGAACTGCTTGATGAGGGCATCGCGCGGCTTCCACACGGAGCCACCGATGATCCCCTTGGTGATGAGCCACACCCTTGGGGAATCGGGGAGGGCCATGAGTGCCTCGGCGTCCTGGGCCCCCGAGGGATAGGACAGTTCGAATCGCCGCGCGCCGACCGTCTCATTGCGCAGCTTCTCGGGCTCGCGGACCTCGTAGAGCGAGATCGTCGTCCGCTCCGAGAGGTTGTCGCCGATGTCGGCGAGCCACAGCACGCGTTCGCCGCGTGAGTTGGCACCGGCCGCGATCGCCTCCATGTCCCGCGCCGGCACGCCCTTGATGCGCAGGACGGCGAGCACCTCGCAGGTCTCGTCGTCCAGCGCGTAGATCCGAGCCCCTCCGCCGGAGTCGTTGTGCGTCCAGATGACCCCGTCATGACGGGTGGAGTAGGCCAGGCCGCTGATCTCGTTGAGGCGGGTGTCCTTGATGCGGCACATCACCTCCTCCCCGGCGAGCGCCGACGGTGCGGTCACGGCGATTCCGAGTGCGGCGGAGGAGAACGCGAGGGCCCATGCCAGCAGAACGCGGACGAGGGCCATTCATCCAGGGTAGGCGCCCGACTGTCCCCAGGCGCTGAGGCGGCCCGCCTTCCACAGTTCCCGGTTGGAGCCTCGAATCCATCGGCTTTGCGGATGACGCTGCTCGCGCACTCGACGTGGGTGCACGCACCGGCCGTCTGCCGGATCAGGAGGTACTCATGCTCACCCTCTACCGCTCCCGGGTCACCCGGGTGCTCGATCGAGTCGCGCACGAGGACGAGGGACTGTCCACCGCGGAGTATGCGGTCGGCACCGTTGCCGTCGCCGGTCTCGGCGGCCTGCTCTTCAAGCTCCTCACCAGCGACGCTGTCCGGGACCTTCTCTGGGGTGTTATCCAGAAGGCCTTCTCCCTCTTCCTCGGCTAGGACCGGGGATGGCGAGGGCGGCCTTCGGGCCGAAGGCGGGGGACCGGGGCAGCGTGCTGCTCGAGGTCGCCCTCGCCATCCCCGCGCTCGTCGCGGTGGCGGTCGCGCTCACCTGGGTCGTGTCCCTGGGGGCAACGTACGTGCGGGCGCTGGACGTCGCCCAGTCCTCGGCACGCCAGGTGGCGCGTGGCGCCGCACCGGTCCCGACACCGGAGGGCTTCGAGTCCGACGTCACCGTCGAGGGGAACGTCGTGAGGGCGCGGGTGACCTCCGATGTTTCGGCGCCGGTGCCGCTGCTGCGCGGAATCACCGTCACGGTGGCGGCGGATGCGGTGGCCGCCGTGGAGGCCGCCCTGCCGACGTGGGCGGGTGATGGCGGGTGACCGCCCATGGCGCCGCCCGGGATGCCCCCGACCGGGGGTCGGGGACCCTCGCCGCCATGGTGGTCGGGTGCCTGATCCTGTGCGCGGGCCTGCTCCTGTGGGCGATGGTCGAGGCCGTGCTCGCGCACCAGCGGGCGAGCGTGGCGGCGGATCTCGCGGCGATCGCAGGGGCGTCGCGGATGGCGCGTGGGGGCGATGACCCCTGCGGTCTCGCCCATGACATCGCCGGCGCCAACGGAGCGAGTCTGAGCGGGTGCCAGGTCGAAGGCTCCGACATCGTCGTGACCGTCGTGGTGCCGTCGCCGCCGATGCTCGCTCGAATTGCGCAGTCAGCCGGCCAGGAGGCTCCCGGGATCCACGCCATGGCCCGGGCGGGGCGCCCCTGACAGGGCGGCGTCGAGCCAGAGCACGGCGCCCCGCTTGTCGAGAGGCTCATTGCCGTTGCCGCACTTGGGCGACTGGATGCAGGACGGGCAGCCCTGCTCGCACGGGCATTCCGCAATCCGTTGTCGCGTGGCGGCGAGCCATGTCGCGGCCGACGCGAACCCGCGGTCCGCGAACCCGGCGCCGCCCGGGTGTCCGTCGTAGACCAGCACCGTGCACAGCCCCGTATCGGGGTGGAACTCCGTGGAGACCCCACCGATGTCCCATCGATCGCACGCGGCCACGAGGGGCAGCAGGCCGATCGCGGCGTGCTCGGCGGCGTGCGCGGCGCCCGCGACGTCCACTCCGCCATCAACGAGCGCCTGCACCTGCCGCTCGGAGAGGGTCCACCAGGTGCCCCGGGTTATCAACGATTGCGACGGAAGGTCGAGAGGGTGTTCGGCGAGCACCTCCCCGGTAGTGAATCGACGTTGCAGGTATCCCACGACCTGTGAGGTCACCTCGACCTCGCCTCGGTAGGCCACCGCCTCTCCCCAGGCGACGGCCTCGTCCACGCCGAGGATGCGGTAGTCGGCGATCTCGGTGGCCGTGGTCGAGTAGTCGACCTCGTCGGGCCGCACGAAAGCGACGGCCTCATCGAGGTCCAGATGAACGACCACATGGGTCGTGCCCTGATGGACGTAAACCGCGCCGTCGTGAACGGATGACGGGGCCCGCGAGGACTCGACGGTCCCGAGCAGCCGACCGGTGCCGTCCTCGACGATGCGCACCGGTGACCCGGCCTGCCCCCGCAGGTCGATGCCGTGGACCGGGGACTGGCGGGATGTCCAGTACCAGCCGGTGCGGCGGCGTCGAAGCAGGCCGCGTGCCGCCGCGTCGTCGAGCAGGGGGAGGGCCTCGCGCCCGAACCACGCCAGCGCGTCGTCCTCGGTGAGTGGGCCTTCGGCAGCTGCGGCGAGGAGGTGGGGTCCGAGGACGTGCGGGTTGGTGGGATCGATTACCACGTGCTCGACCGGCTCGCGGAAGATCGCCTCCGGGGGATCCAGCAGGAAGTGATCCAGGGGATCCTCGCGCGCGACGAATACGCCCAGGGCCCGAGGGCCTTCCGGACGGTCGTCGCGTACGGCCTGGCGCCCGGCCCGCCCCCACTGCTGCCACAGCGAGGCCCGGGTTCCGGGCCATCCGTTGACCACGACCGCATCGAGACCGGTGATGTCGATGCCCAACTCGAGGGCATTGGTCGTCGCGACGCCCAGCAGGCTGCCGTCGCGGAGGGCGGACTCGAGGGCCCGGCGCTCCTCGGCGAGGTACCCGCCGCGGTAGGCGGCGATGGAAGTTCCCCCGGGGACGGTGTGCGTGGAGTCGGCCGCGTCGGCGAGGTGATCGCGGGCGAGCATGGCCACGGCCTCGACACCACGTCGCGACTTCACGAACGCCAGCGTGCGCACACGCGCCGCGACGAGGGCGGCGAGCATCTCAGCGGTATCCGACGTGGGACTGCCCTCGCCCGGCTCCCACAGCACGGCGTCCAGCGCGGCGTGGGGGGAGGCATCCTGGGTGACCGCAACGATGTCGCGGCCGGTGAGCCGGGCCACAGATGACGCGGGGTCGGCGATGGTGGCCGATGCAGACACGACGACGGGATCGGCGCCGTACCGCTGGGCCATGCGCAGCAGGCGACGCACGACCAGGGCCACATGCGAGCCGAAGATCCCGCGGTAGTGGTGGGCCTCGTCGAGCAGGACGTACCGCAGCCCCCGGAGGAAGCGTCCCCACGCGGCATGGCGGGGCAGCAGGGACCGATGCACGAGGTCGGGGTTCGTGAACACCATGTTGGCGTGTGCGCGAATCCACCGACGCTCGTCCGCGGGCGTGTCTCCGTCGTAGGCCTCGGCACGCAGGCCCGGCACCCCGAGTGAGTTCAAGGCCCGTCGTTGGTCATGGGCGAGCGCCTTGGTCGGAGACAGGTAGAGACAGGTGGCCGCCTCGTCATGCGTAACGGCGCTGAGGAGGGGCAGCCACATCGCGAGTGTCTTACCCGAGGCCGTCCCTGTCGCGATGGCCACGGACGTGCCGTGCCAGGCCAACTCGGCCGCCTCGACCTGGTGGGCCCACGGCCGGTCGATGCCGGAATCCGCGAGCCGACGGACCACGTCCGAGGGCACCCAGTCGGGCCACGGCGCCGTGACCCCCGTTCGCTCCGGGATGCGCTCGACGTGACGGGCCTGACCGGCCCGGGGTCCAGCGGGCAGCAGGCCGAGGAGGTCGGCGTCCATCCCGACATCCTGCGTCACCGGGGCGACAACGGCCTGCTGGCCCGCTGCGGACCCTTGGGGGAGGAGCCCCCGGCGAGTGCGTAGGATTCGCCGAAGCCTGGGGGGCGAGCCCCCGTCCCGAACGCCCAAGAACGCGAGGAGACCGATGCCCAGCGCCGCCTACACGATCAGCCTGACGGGGATCAACCTCATCAGCGTCATCGTGGTCGCCGTGATCGCCATCCTGGCCCTCATCGTGGCCGGTCTCTTGGTTCGCGAAGTTCTCTCGGCCAGCGAGGGCACCGCGCGGATGAAGGAGATCGCAGCCGCTGTGCAGGAGGGTGCGGCCGCCTACCTCAACCGGCAGTTCAAGACCCTTGCCATCTTCGCGGTCATCGTGTTCTTCGTCCTGTTCCTGCTCCCCGCTGAGACGACCGGCGAACGCATCGGACGCAGCATCTTCTTCCTTGTTGGCGCGCTTTTCTCCGCGATCACCGGCTACATGGGCATGTGGCTGGCAGTGCGCGGCAATGTGCGCGTTGCCGCGGCGGCCAATGAGGAAGGCGAGCAGAAGGCGATGCGCATTGCCTTCCGCACCGGAGGCGTCGCGGGCATGTTCACCGTTGGCCTCGGTCTCCTGGGTGCGGCCATCGTCGTGCTCGTCTACCAGGGTGAGGCACCGAAGGTCCTTGAGGGATTCGGCTTCGGCGCGGCCCTGCTCGCGATGTTCATGCGCGTGGGCGGTGGCATCTTCACCAAGGCGGCCGACGTCGGGGCTGACCTGGTGGGCAAGGTCGAGCAGGGTATCCCCGAGGACGACCCTCGCAACGCCGCGACGATCGCCGACAACGTCGGCGACAACGTGGGCGACTGCGCCGGCATGGCCGCCGACCTCTTCGAGTCCTACGCCGTCACGCTCGTGGCCGCACTCATCCTCGGTAAGGCGGCGTTCGGAGACCTCGGTCTGGTTCTGCCGCTAATCATCCCCGCCATCGGCGTCCTCACTGCGGTGATCGGCATCTTCGCCGTCTCCCCGCGCCCGAGCGACCGCTCGGGCATGAGCGCCATCAACAGAGGCTTCTTCATCTCCGCGGTCATCTCGGCAGTGCTCGTCATCGCGGCCGTGTTCCTCTTCGTCCCGTCCAGTTGGGACCAGATCACCTCCATCGGCGGCCTCGCCGCCGAGACGATCGCGGCAGGGTCGCCGATCAACCCGCGGTTCTACGTGATCGGCGCGGTGTTCATCGGCATCATCCTGGCCGCGGTGATCCAGCAGCTCACGGCGTACTTCACCGAGACGAATCGCCGGCCCGTCGACGACGTGGCGAAGAGCAGCCTCACCGGTCCGGCCACGGTGATCCTCGCGGGGATGTCGGTGGGCCTGGAGTCGGCGGTCTACTCGGCGCTGGTCATAGGCGCCGCCGTGTACGCCGCCTACCTCCTCGGCGGCGGGGTCGTCCTGCTCAGCCTCTTCGCGATCGCCCTGGCGGGCACAGGCCTGCTCACCACCGTCGGCGTCATCGTCTCCATGGACACCTTCGGCCCTGTCTCGGACAACGCCCAGGGCATTGCCGAGATGTCGGGCGACGTCCACGGCGAGGGAGCGGCGGTCCTCACCCGCCTCGACGCGGTGGGCAACTCCACCAAGGCCATCACGAAGGGCATCGCGATCGCGACCGCTGTCCTGGCGGCGACTGCGCTCTTCGGCGCGTTCCGCGACGCGGTGGTGGGCGCGTCGGCCGTCGCCGGCGATGCCGCGACGAACGCCGTGGACGGACTGCAGTACCTCGGCATCCTCAACGTCGCTGATCCGGCAGTGCTCGTGGGCCTGATCATCGGTTCCGCGGTCGTGTTCCTCTTCTCCGGGCTGGCGATCAACGCGGTCAGCCGGGCGGCGGGCGCGGTGATCTTCGAAGTGCGGCGGCAGTTCCGCGAGCACCCCGGGATCATGGAGGGCACCGAGAAGCCGGAGTACGGCAAGGTCGTCGACATCGTGACGCGGGACTCGCTGCGCGAGCTCATCACGCCCGGACTCCTCGCGGTGCTCACCCCGATCGCCGTGGGCTTCGGGCTGGGCGTGGGCGCACTCGGCGCCTACCTTGCGGGCACCATCGCGACGGGTGTCCTCATGGCCGTCTTCCTGTCCAACTCGGGCGGGGCCTGGGACAACGCCAAGAAGTACGTGGAGGACGGGCACTTCGGCGGCAAGGGCTCGGAAGCCCATGCGGCCACGGTCATTGGCGACACGGTGGGCGATCCGTTCAAGGACACCGCGGGCCCGGCGATCAACCCGCTCATCAAGGTGATGAACCTCGTGGCGCTGCTCATCGCCCCCGCGGTGGTCGGATTGTCCGTGGGCGCCGGTGCCAACACCCTGCTGAGGTGGGGCATCGCGATCGGCGCCGTTCTCATCGTGGTCGGTGCGGTCATCGTCTCCAAGCGCCGTCCCATCGCGGTGGGCTCGGAACAGCCGACGTCGTCGTCCTGACGCATTGGCCTTCCGCCCGCGGCTGTCGGTTCCCTGGGCCTGGGGCACGGCCGAGGGTGCCCTGTCGGCGGAGGAGCGCGAACTCGTCGCGGCCTACGCTCATCATCGCTTCGGCGTGACGGACGCGCCTCGACTCGCGCGCCAGAGCATCGACCTGCCTCCTGCTCGGATCGGCGTACCGGACTCCCTGGCACATTTCGTGGTCGGTTCCGCGCCGGACCGCGCGGCCCACGCCTGGGGCAAGTCCTTCGTCGATCTCGCCCGGGCACGTGAAGGCCGCGCGGACTTCGCCCCGGACCTGGTCGCGTATCCCTCCGACGAGCCCGACCTTCTGGCATTGCTCGAGTGGGCGTCGACCGAGGACGTCGCGGTCATCCCGTACGGCGGTGGCTCGTCCGTGGTGGGGGGCGTGACCCCGGACGTGGGGGCGGATCGAGCGGGCAGTGTGAGCCTGGACCTGCAGCGCCTGGACGGGGTGCTGGAGGTGGATACCGTGTCACGCGCGGCGCGCGTGCAGGCGGGGATCCTCGGCCCGGCGCTCGCGGACGGGCTCCGTGAGTACGGCCTGTCGCTGCGCCACTACCCGCAGAGCTACGAGTTCTCCAGCCTCGGCGGCTGGATCGCGACCCGCTCCGGTGGTCACTACGCCACCGGGCGCACGCGGATCGACGACTTCGTGGAGGCGGTCCGCGTGGCCTCGCCCGCCGGAGCGTGGCAGACGCTGCGAGTCCCTTCGTCGGGAGCGGGGCCCGATCCGGTCCGCATGGCCCTCGGAAGCGAGGGAGCGCTGGGTGTCATCACCGAGGCGTGGGTGCGGCTCGATGCGCGACCGGCCCACTCCGCGTCCGCGGTGGTTAACTTCGCGGGTCTGGCCGCGGCATTGGGCGCCGTGCGGGCGCTGGCGCAATCCGACCTGGCGCCGTCCAATCTGCGGCTGCTCGACCGGGTCGAGGCAGCGACCTCGTTCGTTCATGACGGATCCGCCGAGGTGCTGCTACTGGGGTTCGAGTCGGCC